>DATMZB010000282.1:0-2957 GCA_035560655.1 Methanotrichaceae archaeon
GGGCCAAGTAGCAAAAGCCAAGTCAGAGAGGTTCAAGCAAATAATGGAGGTCCAACCGCCAATTTAGCGTGCCAGCCCAAGATGCTCATCCAGGTTTCAGATGCTGTCAGGCCCAGCCTCATCCATCCTACTGGTACAGCAACAGATCTTGCCTCGTCCGAAATAAATTTATATGACCTTGATCATCAAATCTTAGCTCAGGATGGCTTAAGCAGTCTCATCATTGGCGATCAAATTCAAAGCGCTGCTATGCTTATGCATCCCGAGGGGACTTTGCCGACGCAGCTATCGGCCGGGTCCTGGATAGATGTCGCCCACATATCAAACTCATTTGAGAGGAGGTTGATTATGAAGAAGATTAGCTGGAGCAGAACAGAAGGCATGGATGCTTTCAAGAAGTTCTGCGCTCAAAATAAAGGCAGATCCGTAGTCCTGGAGATGGCGGACAGGTCACAGCCCGTGAAAGGGACGCTGTACAACCACAGCCTGGGGCCGATGGAGGCGGGCATATCGCTTCTCCTGACACGCCGTGTGACCCATCCTGCATATTACAGCCTGGAAAGCGTCCACAGCATCCAGGCAATGGACACCATATCCTCTATAGAGCACCTGCTGGAGGACATGCAGCTCGATCCGTTCGACATTTAGGACGCGGCAGTCCCAAGATGATCCTGCAGGATATAGCTGGAACAATATATGGTGGTCACTGGCGAGCTGGTGCCTCAGCCAATGAGGCCCTCGCTACGTCTATTTTATGCACATTGAAGCCGAGCTATATGAATCATTGCTGGACGTTAAATGTATCCGAGCTTATAAAATCGCTCATATCTGCCTCCTTAGCTGAATCTACCCCCACATATTTAAGCAGAGAATGTGAAATAATAAGCGATGCCTTACCAAATTGCACTAATAAAAAGGGCAGATTCTGCTCTATTTGAGGGGGATCCGATATGAGGAGAGGCTATACCAGCCAGATGATATTATCAGTCCTGATATTGTCGGGATTTGGACTTGCAGACAGTCTTGCAGAAGGACCCAGCAGCCTGACCTGTCCATCAGGTCAAGCTCTCTGCAATGGAACGTGCATCGATACCAGCATAGACCTGCTCAACTGCGGCTCATGTGGAAATGCCTGTCCATTAGGCAAAGCCTGCGTCAATGGAAACTGTACATGTCTGCCGAGCCAGACTCTATGCAATGGAACATGTGTCGATATAAGCTATGACCTGACCAACTGCGGCTCATGCGGGAAGGTCTGCCCTGCAGATCAGGTCTGCACTAACGGAAAGTGCTCATGTCCCGAGAGCCTTGTCTCCTGCAATGGAAGCTGCATCGATACCAGTGCTGATCCAGGGAACTGCGGAGGATGCGGCAGAGTCTGTCCGCCGGGAACTCTCTGCTTTGGCGGAATATGCGTGTGTCAGGGAAACATGACCATCTGCAATGGGGAATGCAGCGACTTGGGCTATGATTCTCGGAACTGCGGAGCATGCGGAAACATCTGTCCACCGGGAACTAACTGCAGCGATGGTTTCTGCCAGGCGGTACCGGTCTGAGCCGGCTGCTTTTTTCTATTTTATTTCAAACCATCTCTAAATGTGGCATGCATGTACAGTGCACGGATAAGGGGGCCGGGGGGCGACCATCAAAATATATAGCATCATGCTGAAATATATGGGTATGCCTGTCCTTAAAAATGACGCGGATATAAGAAAGGCTCTGCAGCAGTGCAGGACCATAGCCGTGGTTGGCATCTCCCCTGAGCCTTTTAAGCCCAGCTACTTCGTATCAAATGTCCTCAAGGGAAAGGGGTTCAAGCTGTACCTGATCAACCCCAACTACGAGGGTCAGGAGATCCTGGGTGAGAAGGTCTATGCATCAATGAAGCAGATACCCCACGCAGTGGACATGGTAGATGTCTTCAGGAGGCCGTCAGCCGTCCCATCAGTAGCTGATGATGCCAGGGCTCTTGGGTTCAAGACCTTCTGGATGCAGCCTGGAGCTGAGAACATGGATGTGGCCAGGGAGCTTGATAAAGAGGGCTACAATGTAGTGGCAGGGAGATGCGCCAAGGTAGAATCCATGAGACTTTTATAGGTTATTTCAGAAGAGAAATCTTCATATCCATCTGAAGATATACTATATCAGGCTGCTATTCAGATACGCTCTGCCCTCTGGCGCTCTGTCATCTTCATCTTGCAGTCTATTGTGTCTGGCCAGAGGACACTGAGGCCAGGCAGCACGAGGTGTCATAATGTTTGGTGGAAACATGGGTCTGGCTGGAAGGAACATCGCCATAATTACTTCTGAGATGTATGAGGATATGGAGGTCTGGCACCCCTATACAAGGCTGATAGAGGAGGGCGCAAATGTTGCCATCGTCAGCATGATAGACAGTCCAGTTGAGGTTCTGAGCTTGCACGGCTATCCTCTCAGGACTGATATGGATGCACTGGAGGCAAACACGGGTGAGTTCTCGGCCGCGATCATTCCTGGCGGGATGGCCCCCCAGATGCTCAGGAGGAGCGAGGCTGTGCTAGATCTGGTTAGAAACCTCTTCTTCCAGGGCCGGGTGGTTGCAGCCATTGACCAGGGCATTCTGGTGCTGGCATCGGCCGGCGATTTACTGAGCGGGAGAGCTGTCACTGCCATACCCCCTCTGGCTCATGAGGTCGAGAGGCAGTCCAGGGACCCTCTTGGGATCAGGTGGATAGACCAGGATGTGGTGACTGATGGCAACCTTATCACTGCCAGAGGGATTGCTGCAGTACCCAACTTTACAAGTGAGGTCATAAGGGCTGTGCAGATGACTCCCATGCCCACGATGATGCCCGGAGCTCCAGCTCGCGCGCCTGCGACCATGGGCGAGGCAATTCCCCTGGGAACTCCCTGGCTCTTCCCGCCACGCGGGCTTTGAGATTCCGGGTGATTTTAGCTAACGCGAGAGGGTAAAGCTG
>DATMZB010000283.1:0-6057 GCA_035560655.1 Methanotrichaceae archaeon
TGAACTTGAGGTCGTTGCCAACAGCCTTGACGTTCTTGAGTATCTCCAAAATCTTGCCAGATAGCGAGACATCCCTTAGCAAGGTGGTCAGTTCTCCATCCTTGACCAGATATCCCCGCTTGGCATTGAACTGGAACACTCCTTCTGCAGTGCTGACCTGTCCGCCCCTGCTGCCCAAAAGATATACTCCATCTCCAAGCTCGGACAGAATCTCCTCCAGCTTCCAGTCCCCATTGGCCATGTAGGTGTTGGACATCCTCACAACCGGCCTATCCGTCCCCTGTGCCCTGGCATTCCTTGGCACGCCGCCGAGCCGCCCTGCCGTCTCTCTGGAATGCAGGTAAGCATTGAGCATGCCGTCACTGATCAGGACCGTTTCTTGGGATAAACTTCCCTCATCATCAAATGGATAGTAGCCGTTTTGCATGAGGCTGGGATCATCCTTCACAGTCACCAGGTCAGACCCGATCTTCTGGCCCATCTTGCCTTCCAGGCAAGAACTGCCTTCAAGGACTATGTCTGCCTCACAGGCATGCCCCACAGCCTCATGAACGAAAACCCCTGCCAGCTCCTGGTCCAGCACTACCGGGAACGTTCCGCCTTTGGGCACCTGGGCATCCAGAAGCGCCACTGCCGTCTGTGCAGTCTCTCTGGCCAGCTTGATTGGATCTTCTCTGTCAAAAAGCTCAAGCCCTGCCACCGCAGATCGTCCCTCGCCCGAGGTCTGCATTATGCCGTCTCTTGCGGCTACAGCACTTATGACGAACCCCGTGCGGATCATCTCCGAGTTTAAGTCCAGCCCTTCAGAGCTATCGTACTGAGTTGTAAGCTCAACTTCAGAATAGACCGCCTGGGTGCTGGAGATCCCGGCAATCCTTGCAGCGTTCTCTATCTCCTTTAAGAGTTCTACCTTCTCTTCCAGGCTCAGGTCCCTGGGGTCCTTCTTGACAGGGATATTTATGCTCTTGCCTGCAGGCGCCTTTGCCAGATTGAGCTGATCCTTGCTTCCAATCTTCCTGGCGATCCTCTGGGCTATCTCAACCTTCTCTGAGAGGTTGTCCAGGTTGTCGCTGGTAATAAAACCCCATGCCCCCCCTGATAGGGCACGGATGGCTGCACCCTGGAACGGAACCTCGGCGATCTCCTCAAGCTTGCCGTTATCTAAAACTATGCGGGTCCTGCTTCCTCGCAGGACCCGGGTATCATAGAACTCGGAGACAGACATCGAGATCAGAGTCCCCTTGTGGGCGTGGGTATTGTTGCTGGATCTGGCAGGTTTATGGCCAGTTTCTTCTCTGACGCAAATCTCTTGAGCTTCTCTATCAGCCTGGTCCTCTGAGATCCCATGCTGTGCTCTAATACCTCGCTCATGCTGGAGACGGGTATGATCTCTATCGAGTCCTTATAGGACTCGTCTATCAGCACATCGCCCATGTTGGACCTGGGGATCAGAACTGTCTTGATCCCGGCCTGGGCTGCTGCCTCTATCTTCTGGGTGACTCCGCCCACTGGCAGGACATCCCCGCGGACGGACAGCGAACCAGTCATGGCCACGGTCTGCTTGACAGGCACCCCTTCCATTGCCGAAATGACCGCAGTTGCTATGGAAATAGATGCTGAGTCGCCTTCAACGCCCTCGTATGTGCCTATGAACTGGATATGGACGTCCTTATTGGTTATGTCCTCTCCCATGAACTTCTTGAGCAAGGCCGATACGTTCTGGACCGCCTCTTTGGCGATCTCCTGCAGCTTTCCTGTGGCTATGACCCGGCCCTCTTCCTTGGACTGCGCTGGAGTGACCTCGGCCATTATGGGCATCACTATGCCAGTGTCGCCCATTACAGCTAAGCCGTTTACTCTGCCGACTTCATCTCCAGTGGACCTGACCATGCTGTAGTCCTTGCGCTTCTCCATGTACCTGTCTGCAAGCTGCTGCTCTACTGACCTTGCCATCTTCTTGGCAGAGAGAACATGTCTGGCCTCAGTTATGTTTACCCCTTCAGACCTGGCCACGTCTCCAGCAACCCTGATCAGGCCGCCCAGATCCCTGAGCATGAGTGTCAGATGTCCCTTCCTACCAGAACGCCTCTTGGCCTCACGCATGATCTCAGCCACGGCATCTCTTGTGAAGTGGGGAATCTTTCCATCCCTGGCTATCTCCTGGGCCACGAACCTCATCAGCTTGTTTCTGTTCTCCAGTGTATCATCCATGGCGTCACGCATGTAGACCTCGTAGCCGTACCCCTTTATACGGGACCTGAGAGCCGGGTGCATCCCCTGCATGGCGTCCAGGTTTCCAGCAGCGATCATGATGAAGCTGCACGGCACGGGCTCGGTCCTGACAAGCGCGCCTGAGCTGCGCTCGCTCTGGCCTGTGATTGGGTACTCGCCCTCCTGAAGGGCTGTAAGCAGGCTCTGCTGGGATTCCAGCCTCAAGGTGTTCACCTCATCTATGAAGAGAACGCCCTTGTGCGCCTTGTGAATGGCTCCGCATTCCACGCGCTCGTGAGAGGGAGTCTCAAGGCCTCCGGACTGGAATGGATCGTGCCTGACGTCTCCCAGCAGGGACCCTGCATGAGCTCCGGTGCCATCCACATAAGGAGCCTTCTTCTTTGAGCTGTTGTCTACCAGAAGCTTTGGTATGAGCGCATCCTCTTTGGGCATGAGGTACCGCATCGATAGGAATATGAGCGCTGCAGCTATAACTCCGAACAGCAGCTGGCCGGTGTAGTAAGCGTAAACGATGAGGCCCATGACTATGAGCATGAAGAACATGTTCCTTGTCTGGACCTTCTTTCTGGCCTCCATCTTCTGGGCATCAACTATCTGCTTTCCTCTGCCCGCGGGTATGACCCTAACTCTTGGGGCATTGTTGTCCTCAGAGTTGTGATAGATCAGCACATCTTGAAGCTCTTCTACTGGTAAGAGCTCGCTCATGGCCCTGCCGAGCATTGATTTTCCTGTTCCCGGCGACCCTATGAGCATGACGTGACGCCGCTGATGTGCTGCCTTCTTTATAACCTCAACCGCCTCATCCTGGCCGATTACCTGTTCTATGAGGCTATCAGGCACCTTAATCTGGGAGGTGTCCTCGAACTCAATATCGCCCAATAACTCTTTTGTATCTTCTGTTGTCAAGGTCTCGGCCCTCGTATCACTATTCAGTCCTTCTGTCCTATATATTTGGTGCTTTAGCATCTCCGGATTTGTCTCCATCTTTCATCTCCGGCTTTGATTTCTCAAGCCCTGTTACACCTCGAAGTTTCTCAACATCTGGGAATACTCTTCACGCATCTCCTTCGAGAGATGGGGCTTTACTCTGCTGAATGCCTCCAGGAAGTGATCTCTATTCACCAAGACTTCATCGAGTATCAGCTCCTCTCTGCTCATGCCGGGCCTTATATGCTCCCGCAGAGCGATCATCCCGGCCTCGCGGCAGAGAGTCTCTATATCTGCGCCGCTGTAGTTCTCTGTCATTCCCGCCAGCCATCCGGCTGTGACGTCCTCTGATAGAGGCATATTCGATAGGTGTATATCAAATATGCTCCTCCTCGACACCAGATCCGGCATCGGTATGTAAATCAGCCTGTCGAACCTTCCGGGCCTCAGCAGCGATCTATCTATCAGGTCCGGCCTGTTTGTGGCAGCCAGGACCACCACGTCTTTGAGCTCTATCAGGCCGTCAAGCTCTGTCAAGAACTGGGAAACCATCCTCTCTGTGATGTGCGAGTCCTGGCCGCTCTCCCTGGATGGCACAAGCGAGTCTATCTCATCAAAGAAGACCAGCGCAGGCGCAGCCTGCCTTGCCTTCCTGAATACGTCTCTTAAAGCTCTCTCAGACTCGCCAACCCACTTGGATAGCAGCTCCGGGCCCTTGATGCTTATGAAGTTGGCCTGGCACTCAGTGGCCACGGCCCTTGCAAGCATGGTCTTTCCGGTCCCAGGCAGCCCATATAGGAGCACGCCTCTGGGAGGTCTTATGCCCAGAGACTCAAATGCCTCAGGATACTTCATGGGCCATTCCACAGACTCAACCAGGAGCTGCTTTGCCTCATTTAAGCCTCCAAGGTCGTCCCAGTGGACCTCGCTGACCTCTACAAAGACCTCACGCATGGCGCTTGGCTCAATCTTCTTCAGGGCTGTATAGAAGTCCTCTTTAGTGACCTGCAGGTTCTCCAGGACCTGGGCAGGTATCTCTGCCCTCATATCGAAATCGGGCAAGGCGCGCTCCAGAGTCCTCATTGCCGACTCCTTGCATAAAGCATACAGGTCGGCACCCACAAAGCCATGCGTCCTCTCTGCTATCTCCCGGAGGTCGAGAGAATCCTCCAGGGGCATGCCCCTAGTGTGCACATAGAGCACCTCAAGCCGTCCGTTCCTGTCAGGAATGCCAATCTCGATCTCGCGGTCGAATCTTCCACCTCGCCTCAATGCCGGGTCCAGCGCATTTGGCCTGTTGGTGGCGGCGATGACTATTACCTCGCCCCGGCTGGAAAGGCCGTCCATGAGCGCCAGGAGCTGGGCCACAACCCTTCTCTCAAGGTCTCCTGAGACATCCTCACGCTTTGGGGCAATTGAGTCCACCTCATCTATGAATATGATGGATGGAGCAGATGCCTGTGCCTCTTCAAACATCCCTCGAAGCCTCTTCTCGCTCTCGCCATAGAAGCTCGAGACTATCTCCGGCCCGGAGATGGATATGAAGTTGGCCTCAGTCTCGCTTGCCACCGCCTTTGCAATCAGGGTCTTCCCAGTGCCCGGCGGGCCGTGCAGGAGCACGCCTCTTGGAGGGCTGATGCCAAGCTTTGAGAAGAGCTCAGGATGCCTCAAGGGGACTTCTATCATCTCTCTGATCTCTTTGATCTCCCTTGACAGGCCGCCTATATCCTCATAGGAGATCTCCCTTACCTGGAGTTTGAGCTCTTCCAGAGTCTCTCTGGTTATGCTTATGATGGTATCTTTGGTTATGAGCACGGGACCGGAGGGAACTGTGCTCACCACGACCAGGCCAAGAGAGCTGTTTATCATCTCGACCTTCAGGTGCTCTCCCTTGATCACAGGCCTGCCCTCAAGCATCTTTGTCAGGTACTGCGGCCCGCCTATGAGCCTTATCTGCCTGGTCGGCGCCACCACTATCTTCCTTGCAGGCTTGGCCTCAGTCTTTGATACCAGCACTTTAGTGTCAATGCCTGCTCCCAGGTTGGACCTCATGCTGCCGTCTATCCTGATTATGTCCTGGGGATCCTCTGGCCGGCCGGGCCAGGCCACTGCACAGACCTTGCTCTTGCCCTCGATCTGCAGCACGTCGCCGCCATTTAGGCCAAGTCTGCTCATGAGGTCAGAGGAAAGCCTGGCCACGCCCTTGCCAGCATCTCTGTGGTATGCTTCGGCAACCTTGAGTGAGATCGATTCAGACATGTCTTCCTCTCTTTTCAGGTTCGGTCAAATGGACCATTGCTCGCCTTCACGGTGCACCATGCCCCTCTGCTCCAGACTCTTCAAGCTCTCCTCAACGATTATCTTTGGGATCTCGAGGCGCTCTGCCAGAGTCTCTGAGCCTACGCTTCCAGAGAGGAGTGCCATCAGTATCTCTGCTTCCATCTGATCTGTGGCGTAGTTTCTCACTGCTGAGGCTGCAAGGCGCTTGACTTCCATATCCTTGGACTCTATCTCATCCATCAGTTTCCTCAGCGCCTGCCGTCTCTCTTCCAAAGAGAGGAGCTCTATCTGGAGCACCTGGAGGTCTGGAGCCTCCAGCGGCATTACGGCCGATGTATCTTCAGACCTGTAAGCTCTGACTCCGTATGAATGCGGTGAGACTGCGACCTCGAGTATGGTCTTCCTGGCTATCCTGAAGTACTTCCTCCTGGTCTGGTCGTGGTAGCACTCTATGATCCCGGCTCTCTCCAGCATCTCAAGGTGGTCTATCACAGCCTTTGGGCCCACATCCAGGCGTTTGGCTATCTCATTGAAATAGAATGGCCTAAACGAGAGGAGCTGAAGTATGCGCCTCCGGTTTTCATTTCCAAGTATATCCAGCAGTTCAACAGGGTCCAA
>DATMZB010000284.1:0-2581 GCA_035560655.1 Methanotrichaceae archaeon
CCTCAGGCCCAAGTTATCCACAACAGGCCGGGCCAGAGGGAATCGCACAAACGCCGATCATGGTCTCAAAGGCCGGTCTCAGTGAGAGAAGCATCCCTTTTTTGGAGAAGCTCCTGCCCATCTCTGAGATCAATAGCTCACAGGTAGTTCTGGATGCCAGCGAAAATGCCACCAAATACATCCCTGGCTCGATCTCCATACCATATAAGGAGTTCTCGAAAGAGGACGAGAGCTTGAGGCCTATACCAGAGCTGGCCGAGGTGCTGGGACAGGCTGGAGTTTCGCGAGATGACGATGTGGTGGTCTATGGCGAATGCCTGCCATGTGGAGGTGGGCCCTCTGCAGCCACATATGTATACTGGGTATTGTGCTACCTGGGCCACGATAAGGTCAAGCTCCTCGATGGGGGCATGAAAGAATGGGATGAAGCTGGCCTTCCCACAACCAGTACCCCGGCTAAGAGGCCTGCAACCTCCTATGACCCCCGGCCCAGGCTTGATCTTCTGGCTGCCTATGACTATGTCAAGAGCGGGATGCCGCAGATAATAGATGCCAGGCCCACTCAAGAGTACCTGGGGGCGGGGGGAGCAATTCCTGGATCGGTCAATATACCAAGCGATCTGGTTGCAGATAGTGATAGAATCAAGTCTGAGGACGAGCTTAAAGAGGTATTTTCCGGAATTAGCAAGGATCGGCCGGTGGTAGTCTACACCAATACAGGGGTCAAGGCCTCTGTGGTCTGGTTTGCCCTGGAACTTCAGGGCTATGAGGCCGAGCTTTACTCAGTACAGGATTACCTGTCACATAAGCGCCAGAAAAACAGCAACACATGAGCAGCCCAAAAACTGATGGGTCATCACGGCAAGGACGAAAGTCAACTACCACGGCCTAAAGTCCGTGGCTTGGTCTAATTTGATTCAAGAGTTCGGCGGACCTCGTAGGCCAGCTTTATCCTCTTAGGTCTGTTGACTAGACCTCTACTGATTATCTCCTTTGCAGGGGAGTCACCAGCTACATTTCGAAGGATGTTCAGGGAGCCATTGACATCAGCATTGATCACCGTTCCGGTTATGCTCTTGAACAGTCCGCTCTTAATCCTTCTGGTTTTACCATATGGCTGATCTCTGATTTCATCGAAAGCCAGAGCATCAGTTCGACTGGTGTAGGCTTCATCTACAAGATGGTACTTAATACCGAACCGCTGGCATTTGGATTCTAACTTAGCCTTGAACTTGCCATATGGTATCTGCACGAACTCCTGGTTATTCTTTTTGCCGTGATTAATGCGCTGCTTGATTCCACCAAGTTCACCAATCAGGACATTTCCTATCCGGTTGGCTAGACAATGCTTGATGATATAGCTGACCGCCTGGTTCATGAACTCGCCCATCTTGTTGCCGCGTTTCCATGCTAATCGATGCTGGTTTTCAGTTGGTCCTTCTATACCATGCATATCTTTGATACTCTGCAGCTCCGCATTCCTTTTGTTATACCACTGGTTGATAGATTTGATATACATGCCATCGATTATAGTGGCAGTCCCGGTGCAATTATCTACAAAAGTTGCGAAGTTGTCCAGCCCAAGGTCTATGCTAAGGTACTTATCATTATCCAGATCTACGATCTCATTTTCATCCTGGTAGCAATACTTGATCTTGAAGTACAGGCCGAAATAGATAGGCAATATATGGATTTCCCTGATCTCTTTGCCTTCTAATGGCGGTGGTAATGGAAAACGCAGTTGCTTATGAGCATTCGGGAAATTTTTGATGATATTCCTGGATACTCCAAGGCGCACAATGCCATCTCTTATACTGAAAGCATTCTTGGGAAAGGCTACGGCAAAGAGACCTTTTTCTTTTGGTAGATAGTGAGGCAGAGATGGTCTAACAGGCAGATTGCCGTCTCTATATAGCTTTATCAGGCCAAAGAACGACCTCATGCCACGCTCTACAAACTTCAAAGATTGTTGTGCTGTGGCTGCCTGAAGCATCTTATAGTTCTCCGACTCTTTGCAGAGATGGTAGTTCTCTTTATATTGCAGGAAGCGATTATTTTGGAAGAACTCTTGCCGTGTATTATATAGCCCTTGGTTATATAGGTTCTTGGAATACTTGCACAGAGACTTGACTAACTTGTACTGGCCAATGTCGAGCCTCATCACGTTAGTCAGTGCAAGCATGATGTTATGTATATCACAAAGCATTTATAGTATTTGAGGGAGGGCTGCGCTCTCATCCCCCTGGGCCGAGGGTCTTCCCGCTGCGCCCTCTCCGTTCCCCTGAGTCAAACTGCGACGGCGCACCCCGCAGCAGAGCTGCGGGGCATGCAAGGCGCCGTCGCTGATAAGCCTGAATCTACGTTATGCGGTTTGTCGCTATAAGCTGCTTCGCCTGGCTTACAGGCCATCGTTTCAAATCGGTGATGAATGGCTGCCTACATTATTTGCTGCTTTGTTCTGTGTTTGCATGCCATCCCCGCAGCAGAGCTGCGGGGTATTCGATAAAGTCAAATTGCGACGGCGCACCCCGCAGCAGAGCTGCGGGGCATGCAAGGCGCCGTCGCTGATAAGCCTGAATCT
>DATMZB010000285.1:0-3389 GCA_035560655.1 Methanotrichaceae archaeon
GCGACCTCGTGGTCGTTCTGGAGGAGAGGCACAAAAAGCCCCTGGCGATAGGCCGGGCTTTAGTTGCGGGCACTGAGATGCACGGCGGAGGAAAGGCAGTCAAGTCGCTTCACCACGTAGGAGACCTGGTCTGGAAGGGCATTGAGTGAACCGGAGGGCAAGGGTATTAATCATTCTAATGATGATGGGGTGAACATGTACGAAGAGATTGGCAGGCTTCTGGGCAAAGGGTTCGATACCTGGAAGCATAACCTCAACCTCTGCATCCCGTTCCTTGGCAGCGTCATAGCCTCGCTGGTGGCCATGATCCCGATTCTGGTGGCCATGTACTTTGCCATCATGCCTGTCCAGGTCGACGCCAGCCAGGAGCAGTTTCTGCAGCTTTTGGTCCATTCCCTCCCAACCCTGATCCCTGCTGCAGCCCTATCAATCGTCCTGGCGCTGGCAGCCGACTCCTTCTTCCAGGCCGGCGCTATAGGCATGGCCAAGCAGGCTATTTCTGAAGGAAGGGCTACCACCGGGGCCATGTGGTCCGAGGGACGGAGGCACTTCGTGAGCCTGTTCCTGGCCACACTGATCACAGGCATCATCTCAATGGCAGGCCTGGCCTTCATGATTCCGGGACTCTTAGCCCTGCCCGGAGATATACTGACCAACCCCGGCTCCATATCATCCATATCATCACTTGGTGAGACGGCCATCGGCCTTCTGGCAGGCGGAGCCTTAATGCTCATAATCTATTCCCTGGTCATCTCTCTCCTGATGTCTGTGGTCTCATATGCATTGGTGGTGGATGACCTCAGTCCAGTGCAGGCGATCAAAGCAAGCATAAGCTTCTTCTTCTACAACAAGTTCGACGTCTTCCTCATGTGGGTCGTGGTGGTGGCCATATCCATGGGACTGCAGATGATAAGCGGCTCAATGGCTAGCACGGAGGCCTCCTGGCTGTCTGCGGCCTGGTCGGCGATCACAAGCATCATAAGCCTCTTCGTGCTGGCGCCTCTTTACACCATCTGGTGGACCAGGCTTTATATGACCAGGACCAGAACTCTGGAAGAAAAGGATTTGGTGAATGATCCATGGTGAATGATCTTCTTATCCGCTACAGGGCTTTGGGGCTGTTTCCACAGGCCCTGATCGCAGGAGCTACCTTCCTGGTGATCTATACCCCCTACCTCTATTTTGTAAACCACATGACCATACTTCAGGCTGCGAGGGTATCGCTCTCATCGTCGCTGCTGTTCCTCTCCGTGTTTTACCTGACATCGGTGCTCATGGCCAGGAAGAAGGTGCAGATGGAGACGCAGATGGAAGGCGGCGTGCCCAAGAAGGGGCTGCGAAAAAAGTAAGGATCAAAATGCAGGAGCATCCTACTTGGGGTTGCTCTCTGCCTTCTTCAGGGCAGCCTGCTGGTCTCCAGAGAGGTCGGCCTGGTAGAACTCTTCTTCCAGGGGCAGTGCCATCTGAAGCCCGGAGAGGTCATCTATCTGGACTGTTGCATTTTTGCTGAGAGTGAGGTCCAGGAGGTGACCTCCCTTCGACCTGTCTGCGGTTATGAAGTGCATGTGGTAGCCGGCAACGTTTATCTCCTTGGCATATGATGGGCACCATACCCCGACTACTGTCCCGGTGACGTTTTGGAACTGGAAGATCTTCTGGCTCTTCAGGGCCTCTGTGAGAGTTGGATAGGGCTTATCCTGGGCGAGAGGAGCCCTCGTCTTGATGTAGTCAAAGGTCCCGTCGATCCTTATTGCATAGAAGAGGTTCTTTGTAGGAAG
This sequence comes from Methanotrichaceae archaeon, assembly GCA_035560655.1. GTDB lineage: Archaea > Halobacteriota > Methanosarcinia > Methanotrichales > Methanotrichaceae > DATMZB01. The sequence goes on from DATMZB010000285.1 coordinate 1,779, forward strand.
CCTGCCGTCCAGGTAGCTCTGAAGCTGTGTGAGGTTGTAGGTGGAGTTCAGGCTTGCCGTCTCATCCGGTTTGAAGAAGGTCACCTCTGCAAACGGGGTCTTCATTGAGCCGTCCACTGGATAGGCGGATCCGTCCGACTTCACCTGGTAGAACTGGCCGTCAAGCTCCACCATCTCTCCGTCCAGGCGGTTGAAGGTGCCCACTCCAAAGTCTCCATGGCTTCTCAAGTCCTTGAATGACATTGTGCCGTCGAAGACGCCTGTCATCAGCGCGCCTATGGTGGATGTCTGAAACAGGGTATCATTTTCATTTGGGGCAGAGGAATCTGGGGCAAATGATCCCGGCAGGGCGGCTGCCGATGCCGCTGCGGCCAGGATCACAGCCATGAATAAAAGTTTTTCAATTTTTGCCACATCTGTTCACCTGACCCCTGCTTCGGTACCTGAAATATAACCCTATCGCAAGGATCAATGTGAGGAGAGAGACGAAGTTGGAGATTATCAGTATTGGGTTCTCGAGGTGTATGCCGTAGAGCATCCAGAGCAAGACCCCTATTATGAACTGGACGAGCATGGGCAGGCTGACGTCGTCAGACGACTTGGTCCTCCTGATCTTCAAGATCTGGGGCACAAATCCAAACATCGTCAGTAGAGCGGCGGCTGAGCCTACTATCTCCCAAACGATCGATGTGGTCATCTCCATAGGATAGCTCAGCTCGCCTTGAGCTTTGAAACCGGACCTGTCAACCTCAGCCCGGCAGGAAAATGATTGATGGAAAGCTCTCCTGCTTTCCATATTTCAGCTTCAAATGACGGTTGGATACATGCCTCCAGGCCCGCTGGAGGTGACTACTGGCCGATCCAGCTGCTGTGCCAGGACCCAGGGATCGTCGGACAGGTACTGCGGCGTGAGCGGTGCCCCTGCTACGCCGTAGTTGCCGTAAGGCGACGAGCTGTTGAGTATCAGTGGTTTCTGCATGGGCATGCTGCTGTCTCCGAGCCAGTTGGCAGAGATGTTCACTGCCGACGTGGTATTCGTATTTGCAGTTAGCTTCCCGCCGACGATAGTGGACCCCTTGGGCGCACTTCCCCAGGACCAGAGGTCGTTCTTCAGGTTCTGTGTCTGGGCTGGAGCAGGCTGGTTCTGGGCCATGAAGTTGTTGATCCAGGACTTTCCGAAGTCCCCGCCCACGCTCTGGAAGTTTCCCATGCTCTGACAAGAGCCCGCCTGCATCAGCACGCCTGCAGATGTGGCAAGGCATAATGCAAATAATACCATGATTGTGAATACAAACCTCATTATAGACGCCCCACAGGAGAGGATTCACTTTGGGCCGATAAAAGGGTTTCGAATGGAGATCGCTCACCAGCTTTGGGCGCATGGAGCCCTGTGTTGCCTATGAGCAGGCTGCATAGGCAGGTCAATGCAGGGGTAAACGAGACGATCCGGATTTAGATTCAGTGCCATGTCCTGCTACAGCTGGATAATGATGCCCTGAAAGATGTGGCGGTTCCCGGTCGGGCATCAGGCCCTGCCTGGACCTGACTTCGACGAGCGAATGGATCCACCCAAATACTAAGTCATTCAAAGCCTGGCGCAAGAAGAGATAT
>DATMZB010000286.1:0-8255 GCA_035560655.1 Methanotrichaceae archaeon
ACCCTGGACGGTCTGATAGTCTCGGGCGGGGGGCTGTCTATCACAGGCGATATGGCCAGGGTGGCAGTCCACCATTCCACAATAGTGCCGGGGCACGAGCTCAGACAGGGCTGCGAGCCAGAGAGGTGCTCTGCTCCCAGCCTTGATATCTTCGGTGCCAAGCCCTGTGTGCACATAGATCACAGCATAATGGGACCCATAAAGATCTCAGGCGGAGCAAACCCCGTACATATCCATATAGTAGAGAGCATTCTGGACGCCCTCGGCTCAGGCAACAGCGCCGTTTCATCATCCAGCGGGTCTTTCGCACCGGCGGTTCTGACCATCAAGAAGAGCACAGTGCTGGGCAGTATCGATACCCACTCTATAAGCTCTGCTGAGAACACCATATTCCGAGGGCATGTGAAGGTAGCCAGGACTCAGACAGGATGCATGAGGTTCTGTTTTGTACCCAAGAGATCCTCACGCACACCCAGGCGCTATAACTGCCAGCCGGATATGGTGATCCTGGAGGCGCCGCCTGGAAAAGAGTATCATGAGGCTCTGAGGGTCAGACCTCAGTTCAAGAGCATCCAGTACGGAGAGCCAAACTATTGCAGGCTGTCGGATAGCTGCGCTGTGGAGATCAGGCGCGGATCTGAGGACGAATCGGAGATGGGCGTCTTCCATGACCTTTATGAGCCTCAGAGAAGGGCGAACCTGGAGTCACGCCTGGAGGATTATCTGCCTGCTGGGACGGGCACAAGCATAGTGTTTGTAAGCTAGGAGGGAGAAGATGAGAGACGAGTTCCGCGGAAACTTCAGCAAGGACGCTTTTAATAAGGATAAGGGCTTCAGCCGCATTCTCATACAGCAAGGCAGGGTGCTCCTGGACTCAGACCTAAATGAGCTGCAGGACCTGGTGACCTATTACCTGAGGACGCTTGCAAAGGATATAATAGGGCCCCGGGGAGGTCTCAAAGATGATATTAGAAAAATCGATAGCTTCAGTATAGACATAACCAAAGATGAAACGGATATTACCATTGCCCCGGGTCATTACTATGTCGATGGAATACTGTGTATTAACAATAAACCGGGGCAGGAGCCTCAAGCAGGCCCCGCGGCCATAAACTACAAAGATCAGGATGGGTATATTTCCGATCAGAATATCCTCGTTCACTCGGATGGCATCACGCCGCTGGAAGCAAAAAAAGATTATCTGATCTATCTGGATGTCTGGGAGCGCAGCATAAGCTACATTCAGGACGATGCCCTTTTGGAGACCGCCCTGGGAATAGGCGATGCCGATACTGCAGTGAGATCCAAGGTGGTCTGGCAGGTTAAGGCCTGGACGGACGCTGATAAACAGGTCAACTGTGATAGCACCCCATGGGACGAATGGGATAATAACAGAGGACTGCTTATGGCAAAAATTGTCCAGCCTGAGGGAGATACAACTAACTGCATCGTCTCTCAGGGCGTTCACATCACAGTGCCAAAGAACCTCCTCTTCAGGGTAGAGGTCCACCATCCTGGCATTGCCGGAGGCCCTGACCCTGCTACATTCAAGTGGTCGTGCATTAACGGCTCTGCTGACTTCAAGATATCCAGCATCGTCAGAAGCGTTGAGACTGTTGGCAAAAAGAAGGACCCAGTGGATGTGGCGACGGTCACTCTCGAGAGCCCCCTTGATAACAGGCATCTAAGCCTTGAGGTGGGCGATATTGTGGAGATCATTGACGATATCTATATCCTTGCAAGGCAGGCCTTCCCGCTGTGGCAGGTTCACTCAATAGAGGCTGATAGCAATCAGGTGATACTGACCAGGAAGCAGCCGGGTTATGCTGAATCCGCAGGATCGGATATCACTAAGAATCCACTTCTGCGCCGCTGGGATCAAAAGCTTGGGCCCTCCTCAGGATTGCTGGAGCTATCAGATGATAACGCAGCAATAATAAAAGAGGGGGACAGCACAGTAGATGACAAGGATAGCTGGCTTAGCCTGGGAATGGGCGTAGCGATCCGGTTCCAGAAATCAAAGAATGCCGGTGCTCCATCCAAATACCGTACCGGGGACTACTGGCTGATACCGGTAAGGGCCCTCGCGGGCGTGAACTGGCCTGAAGCTCTGCCACCTCACGGAATAGAGCATCATTACGCGCCCCTGGCGATCGTTACCCTCGATAGCGAAGGAAAGATTTCTAAAGAGAATGACTGTCGCTTTATCTTTGAGAGCAGCGCTCATCCTCCTCTGCCTACCTAGTGAAGCCTGCGCCGTCAGGCTCCTTGGCATTGCCACAGAGCAGGGAGCCTCAAGGCCGTCTCCCTCTCCAGGATATCTTCATCTCGATAGACAGCCTCATTGAAGGGATCATCTGAGTTGGGGGGCAGCTCGCCGCAGAAAAAGTAGATATGTTACGTGCTTCAACCTAATGATCGAATGCCAAACTTCAACGTCCTGCTAGAGGGTGCCTGGCTTGTAAGAGATGTCAAGACCGCAGATGATGCCATAGGTGTAGCCATCTCTGAGGCCGGCAAGCGATTGAATCAGAAGAAGATGGAGTTCGTAGAGGTAGAGGTGGGCCAGTCCAACTGCCCGGAATGCGGCGAGTGCCTGGACGGGGTATTCCTTGTTGCAGGGACAGCCCTTGTGGGCATGCTCTTTGAGATGAAGATCTTCAATGCCGAGAACGAGGAGCACGCGGGAAGGATCGCAAAGTCAATGATTGGAAAGGCTCTCGGCTCTATACCGCTGCGGGTTGTGGAAGTAAGCGAGATGGAATAAAAGCAAGCTATAGTCAGGCTGCTTTGGATGCATCAGGCAGGTTATTTGAGCAAAACCTGGCCTGTGAGTTTCATCCACTCTTTTGCCTGATCTTATACAATGTAAAGAGACTCTGCCCTTCAGAGTCCCGCCGATATCGGTTAGGCCATATTTGACATGCCTGACCAGAGTTCATCTTGTCAAGCCCATAGATCTTGTGCCTCCATGTGATCGCCTAATGCCCCGGGAGAACGTAGTCCAAGAATATCTTAAAACAGTGAGAGCGCTAACTGATGGCACTATAGCAGCTAATGTAGCTTATCATGCTATCAAGGACTTAAGCGATATCCTAAAAATGCGCAAGGCCAAACAGACCGGGCTGACAGATATCAGCCATCACCTCAATTTAGGGCGTAGAGGTTTATCCTCTACCCTTGGGCAGTTTGGGTCAGGCGGGGTGTGGCGATGTCGGCGGAATGCTAACGCTTGGCATTATCGGCGGGCTTACCCTGGGTGCCATCGCCAGTTCGCCGCCGCAGTCCAACTGATTGGTGTGATTGCAGGGGGCAGGCCAAGTGCGACGGAATTAGTTCTAAACGCCGTCCCTAAAGGATAGGAATATATCCATATTGGTCGCACCGAGTTCACGTTGGCAGGTCTTCATGACACACCTACAAATATTGGGTAGGGGAGTTTGTTATACTGGTGTAGAGGCTTTGAAAAAAGATAACGGAGAATGTTGCGTAACACTCGAGGTTGCAGGAAAGGGGGACCTGTTGGGCTTCAAGAGAGACCTGCAGGAAGCATTTGCTAAAGCTGTGACTGAAGCATTTGGCTCTATCCCAGATGAAATGATTCCTTCTGATGAAGATATCAAGGAATCCTTCAGTGCTCCGGGCGCCGTAACCTATCATATCCTCTCAGATGGGAATAAGGTCGGCGGCGCTGTACTGGCTATTGATGAAGTAACACATCACAACTCGCTTGATCTCTTCTATATATCTACAAAGGAACATGGTCATGGCATCGGATACAAGGCATGGAGAGCAATCGAGGAAAGGTATCCCGAGACAAAGGTTTGGGAAACTCACACGCCGTATTTTGAAAAACGCAACATTCACTTCTATGTTAATAAATGTGGATTCAAGATTGTCGAATATTACAATATGTATAACCCAGATCCCCATAGAGCTGATAAAGAAGGCCTGCCTGGAGATGGGGAGCTATTTAGATTTGAAAAGATCATGAGGTAATCGCTGTGAACCCTTCTGAGAAGGGCGATGCGGAGACAAAAAATGCTTGAGCTTTGCAGATGGCTCTATAATGATACACTTGCATACCGGAAGAATGCCTGGGAGAAGGAAAAGAGATCAAGCCCTTTTGAGACTCAGGACAGATTGCCGCAACTGAAGCTGACCCTGCCAGAACTCAAAGAGGTTCATTCCCTGGTCCTCCCGAATGGGATTATAAGGGTAGAGCTTGCTTTCAAAGCATTCTTCAGAAGATCTCAATCGGGAGACGAGCCAGGTTATCCCCGATTCAAAGGAAGATGATCAAGAATCACTGCCTGGTGAAATCCATCTCGGATGTAGCATGGGTGATGCTGGTAACTAAGACCGAGAGCAAAGCAGCATACTCTGGCTCAAAGGTTGTACTGGTTGATCCAAGGCAAACATCTCGATTCAATCTCTTCGTAAAATCGATAGAGGTCCTGCATTTTAGGGAGGGGAGCATTCACATCTGTCCTTCAATCTTTGCCAGGGCCTCTTGTGCTTCTTTTCTAACGCTGCTATCCCTGTCTTTGAGGGCAGCCTTAAGAGGGCCCACAGCCCTTAGATCACCTATTTCTCCAAGAGACGACGCAGCCAGCGCCCTTACATAGCTGAACCTGTCCTCCAGTGCGAGTAGCAGCGGCGATACCGCCGGCCTGCCCATCTTCACCATCTCTTCAGCAGCCTTCTTTCTCTGCGCCTTATCCCTGCTCCTCAAAGCCTGGGCAAGAGATGAGACTTTGCCCTGGCTGCCGCCCAAACTGGCATCCAGCCCGCTTCTTTTAGAAGCCTTTGATCTGGCCTTATAACTGGCCTTGTCCTTATCGCTATCTTTGGCTTTTGCCTTCAGCTTAAGTCCAGTCAGATCAAAGCACCTTGCCTCTGACCGTCCCTGCCTGCCCCATTCCTTCTCCTTGGACTCTATCATCTCTCTTGCAAGCCTTGCATCTGCCACCTTGAGCTCGCCGCTCACCCACTCGGGCAGGAATGCCTTCACGCCGCCGTCAACGCTTGCAAACCTGCGGTCGCAGAAGAGCAGTACCCCTCTTTCCGACTCAGCGCGTATCACCCGTCCCGCTGCCTGCAGTCCCCGGTTGATGGCTGGCAGAGTATAGGCTATGAGCATTCCCTTTATTTTGCCATATTTCCTGGTGTAGTAAGCGTTGATCTCCCTCTGTATCTCGTCATATACTCCAAGAGGCAGTCCAATGACGGCAACGCCATTCAGCGCCTCTCCCTTGTAGTCTATCCCCTCTGCCAGCTTTCCGCCGCAGACCCCAAGAAGCACTCCGCCCTGTAGACTGCCCTGCCTGAAGAACTCTTCCAGCAGCTCAGGCACCTCATCTGAAGACCTGGGCTCAAGAAAAAGCCTTTTTGAAGCAGCATCTGCTGCAGCCTGGCAGACATCCCTGTACCTGTTCATCATTGAGTAGGATGTGAAGAAGACAGCCACATTTCCAGGCACGCACTCTATCAGAGACTCTATGCTTGAAGAGATCTCTCTCCTGTTTTCGGAATCTTCCCTGGCCTCGAGCTGGGTTGTGGCGCTCTCTGATGCCAGAAGAAGCCTGTTTTCGGGCGGAAAAGGATTTGGCAGGCTGATCTTCTTTGCCCGGCCCTCAACGCCTAGGAAGTACAGCTCATATGCGTCCAGGGGCGAGAAGGTCCCGGAGAGCATAACTGTGGCATTGACCATATCCGTGATCCTTCTGATTATGGGCGCAGGATCGATCCTCGTTATCTCCAGCCTGACCCACTTCTTATCTCCATTTCCTGTTACTGCTATCTTCCTCTGGTAGGAGTCATCGGTCTCTGCCTTCTCAACATCCTGCAGGAACAGCAAGACCAGGGCCAGGCTCGGCTCAATATCGCCCTGGATGTTCTCCTTATCGCCCTCTGCAAGGTTCAGCTCAGCCACTGTCACTGCTATGTCTGAGAAGTAGGAGAGGGCATCATCTCTGCTCTCTATTCCGTCATAGAGGAAGGTCCTGAACAGATCTGCATCCAGGAGCGCCTCTCCCTCCTGCATCCTGGCCTGGCGGCTCTGCATGAACTTCTTAAGCCTGGGAAGGAGCATGCGTACTGCCTTGATGCCCTCCTTTCTCCAGGATGACTCCAGCTTCGACTCCTCAAGCCTGGCCTGGCCGAGCGTATCCTCGAACTTCTGGAGCTCCTTTTCAGCCAGGTCAACCATCCTTATTGTCAGAATCCTGGAGTTCATGGCCCTCACCATATCTCCAAGGTTGTGGGCCTCATCAATGATCAGCGTCAGATTCTGGGGCTCCATCTCCAGCCACTGGAATATAATGTCCTGGAAGTCCGGGCTGAATAAATGGGAGTAGTTCATGATCACTACATCGCTGGACCGGGCGTAGAGGCTCATTATCTCGTACGGACAAAGACCCTGGCACATCTTCTGCAGTCTCTCTGGAGGGGTTATCTCTTTTTTCAGGGCCTCTACCACTTCCAGCGCTGCTCCGGAGCGCCTGAAGTGCACCTTGCCGCTCATCTCGAAGGCCTCACGGCTCATGAGGTAGTAGGGGCAGAAGGTGCGGTAGCCAGGCGATTCGTCAGGTATGCCCTTATCAGAGGCCGGGTCGTAAATGTTCTCTGTGCCCTTGTTGAGACGGGAGGTCATGAAGTTCTTGGTCCAATCCTTGAGCCTCGAGCAGCCAGAGTAGACAGACTCACCACGAAACTCATGCTCTATCGGGCAGATCTTCTGCTTTCCCACCATGTACGAGAGCTCCGGGCGGTGCCTGGTCTTGGACCAGATTTTATTTATTTCATCCACATAGATATCGATCTGGGATACGGTCCTGACTGCCACCACAACCTTTCCAGGGGCTGCAGCGAGTGCTGCCGATATGCAGCTGGTCTTGCCGCATCCTGTGGGGGCATCTATCATCAATACTCCATGTTCTCCCTTTTCGACTATCCTATAGACCGCATCCAGCATCTGGTCCTGGTATGGCCTCAAAGATTGGTAAGGGAAATAGTCCAGGTACACATCATCATAGTCGCCCTGGGATGAGATAAATGCTATCCACGGGGCGAATGTGATCGCGAAGAGAAAAGTTCAAATTGTATTCGAATGTAATATAGCGCTGAGTAGCATGAAGGCGTTAATAGCGATTTTGCTGATTATGATTGGAACAGCCATGGCAATAGATGGTCAAGGCTCGATGGCTGCAGGTCAGATTCATGCCAGTGCAGCCGATCCGGGCTCACAGAGGATGGAGGCCAAGCTATTGAATGCTCTGCAGGGGCTGGACACTGGAGGCGCCAAGGACGTTCCGGCACTCGGTGCCTTGAATAGTTCATCGAACAAAACAGCAGAGAATTCATCAGCTCTGAACCTATCTGCGATTCCCAGCCTTAATACATCAGCCCTCAATCTGACCTCCATCCCCGGTGCCGAAAATCTCTCTGCACCAGGTTCGAGCGCGATCGCGGCTCCAGGATCTACTGTAACCACTGAGAGCTCCATCTCCCCACATGATATCGGCTCCAACACCCACGGCGCAGTCCAGGGCTACTGGGGCATAGAGGCAAATAAGCACACCATGGGCGGGCCCAAGATCCACTCCAAGACATTCCTCACCGGAAACTTCGATGTGGACAAGACCGTCAAGTTCCAAGAGTGATATCAGTGATATTAAAGCAGGCCTTTATCCTGTCGGCCATCCTGGCCGTTTATCTCACGGGAGCCCTGGGCTACCAGCCGGCTGTAGAGTGGAACAGGACGTTTGGGTCCGGCTATGGCGATGGAGCCTGGTCCGTGCAGCAGACCGATGATGGCGGGTACGTTGCGGCCGGGTATAACTGCGAAGCCGGTGCTGCAAGCGACCTATGGCTCATAAAGGCCGACTCCACAGGCCAGGAGCAGTGGAAGAGGACCTTTGGAGGCACAGCAGAAGATATAGGCTACTATATCAGGCAGGCCGCAGATAGCGGCTATATAGTCACGGGGAGCACCAAATCCTTTGGAGTTGGGAATGAGAGGCTGTGGCTTTTAAAAGTGAGCCCTGACGGCACCAAAGAATGGGATAAGACCTTCGGGGGCTTCGTCTCCTCATCCGGGGACGGCGGGTGGTCTGTAGATAACACTGCTGATGGCGGCTATATAATCACCGGGTATACCAGGTCGTTTGGAGCAGGCGGCAAAGATCTCTGGCTCATAAAAACAGATGCATCCGGAAGGAAGTCCTGGGACAGGACCTTTGGAGGGTCAAGAG
>DATMZB010000287.1:0-5540 GCA_035560655.1 Methanotrichaceae archaeon
GCTTGGGCCATATGCCCTTAAGCCTTTAGCTTTAAGCTTTGATTACCCTGGCACCCCTGACCATGGATACTTTGCCAGTCCTTGCCATCTCCTTTATGCCGAACTGGCGAAGCAGCCTCTCCATGGCGTTGATCTTGTCCTCATCTCCAGTGACCTCTATTATCATCGACCTCTGGGAGACGTCTATGATCTTGGCCCTGAAGACATCGACCAGCTCCATTATCTCTGCCCGGTTCTCTTTGTCGGCACTGACCTTGATTACTGCCAGCTCCCTTTCTACTGAATCGGCGGGCTCAAGCTCGCTCACCCTTATGACGTTTATGAGCTTGGAGAGCTGCTTTGTCACCTGCTCCAGCAGATCCTCATCCCCTTGAACAGAGATGGTCATCCTGGAGTACTCGGGGTTGTCTGTGGCGCCCACAGACAGGCTCTCAATATTGAATGCCCTCCTGGCAAAGAGGCCAGAGACCCTGGTGAGGACTCCGGCCTTGTTCTCGACAATGACTGCGATGGTGTGCTTCATCTCTAATCCTCCAGCTCCATCATCTCTGAGAGCGAGGCCCCAGCAGGTACGAACGGGTAGACCATCTCCACAGGATTTATCACGAAGTCTATTAGGGTTGGAAGGTCCGACTTAAGCGCCTCCCGGATCACTGGCTCTACCTCAGAGGGTTTTGTGGCCCGCAGGCCCAAAGCCCCATAGGCCTCTGCAAGCTTGACGAAGTCAGGGCTTGTGCCGAGGATAGTTGCCGAGTACCTCTTGCCATGGAAGAGCTCCTGCCACTGCCTGACCATGCCCAGGCAGCCGTTATTCAGTATTGCCACCTTGACAGGTATGTCATTTACCACGACTGTGGATAGCTCCTGGCTGTTCATCTGGAAGCTGCCGTCTCCTGCTATGTCCCAGACGCTTGCCTCAGGCCGTCCCATCTTAGCGCCCATGGCTGCAGGGAAACCATAGCCCATGGTGCCAAGCCCACCAGAGGATATGAATTTTTTGGGATCTCTGTTCACGAAGAACTGGGCAGCCCACATCTGGTTCTGTCCGACCTCAGTGACCACAATGGCATCAGGGTCCAGCTCGCATATCTTCTCTACCACGAACTGAGGCTTTATAACATCATCACTGTACTTGTACCTGAGAGGATGCTCGCGCTTCCACTGGTCGATCTTGTTGTTCCAGGCCGACCTTGGCCTTTGCTGTATCTCCTTCTCCAGGGCAAGCAGGGCGTTCTTGGCATCGCCTACAACTGGTATGTCCACGCGCACGTTCTTGCCAATCTCTGCAGGATCGACGTCTATGTGAATTATCTTGGCCCTGGGTGCAAAGCTCGATATCTTGCCCGTGACCCGGTCATCGAACCTGGCCCCAACAGTCAGTATTAGATCTGACTCCTGAATTGCATAGTTGGCATACTTGGTGCCGTGCATTCCAAGCATTCCCAGAGAGAGTGGATGGTCCTCGGGGAAGGTGCCAATTCCCATGAGGGTCGTCGTCACTGGAGCGTTAAGCTTGGAAGCAAGATGGAAGAGCTCGTGGTGGGCATCGGCATACTTGACTCCACCGCCCACATAAATGACCGGCTGCTCAGCTTCCATCAGCGCCTTGGCCGCCTTCTTGATCTGCATCTCATGGACGTTTATTGATGGATGATATCCTGGCAGATTGATCTCAGAGGGATATGAAAACTCCATCTCAGACAGCTGGACATCCTTGGGTATGTCTATCAGCACTGGACCGGGCCTTCCTGAGCTGGCTATGTAGAAGGCCTCCTTGAAGACCCTGGGTATATCCTTGGCAGACTTTAGCAGGTAGCTGTGCTTGGTCACAGGCAGGGTGATCCCAGTTATATCTGCCTCCTGGAAGGCATCCTTGCCGATCAGTGGTACTGGTACCTGGCCGGTCAAGGCTACCATTGGTACTGAATCCATATATGCAGTGGCGATGCCAGTTACCAGGTTAGTGGCTCCCGGCCCGGAGGTGGCCATGCATACTCCTACCTTTCCGGTGGCTCTGGCATAGCCATCGGCTGCATGGGCAGCAGCCTGCTCATGGCGTACCAGTATGTGTCTTAGATCGGATTGGTAGAGGGCATCGTACAGGGGCAGGGCCTGACCGCCAGGCAGGCCAAAGATCACATCTACCCCTTCCTGCTTCAGGCACTCCATTATGGCCTGAGCACCGGTCATCTTACGCATTTAACTTCTCCTCCTCGAGCTGCATCAGCCTATTGATGCCTTCAAGAACGGCCTCAACCGAGGCCATGATAATATCTGCACCTGCGCCTCTGGCAGTAATCTTCCTATCAGCCATCGCCATGGTAACCCATACCTCAACTAGAGCATTTGTGCCGCCCGTTACGGCATCCACGTGATACTCCTCCAGGCGGACATCCACAACACCAGATATCGCCCTGCGTATAGCATTTATGGCAGCATCTACGGGGCCTACTCCAGTTCCAGCCTCTAGCTCTTCATTTCCGTTTAAGAGTATCTTGACGCTCGCAGTGGGCGTTACTGTGTTCCCGCTTACTATTGTCAGCTCCTTGAGCTTTGCCTTTGGCTCCTTCTGCCTGGAGAGGACTATATCCACTATGGTCTGCAGGTCAGCGTCCGACACTCTCTTTCCTTTATCTCCAAGATCCTTGACCCGGGCCACTATCTCGACCAGCTGGTCGGAGGTCACATTCACCCCAAACTCCTTCAAGGCCAGCTCAACTGACGCTCTACCAGCGTGCTTGCCAAGGACGATCCGCCTCTTCCTGCCCACTGCCTCAGGGTGCATGGGCTCGTAGGTTGAGGTGTCCTTGAGCAGGCCATGCACGTGAATTCCAGCCTCATGGGTGAAAGCATTTTCACCAACTATTGCTTTATTGATGGCCAGGGGCACGCCCGTCATCCTGGATACCATCCTGGAGAGCTGGTAAAGGTCCTGGCACTTTATGCCCGTAGATACCTTGTACAGCGATTCCAGAGTCATCACAACCTCTTCCAGGCTGGCGTTTCCAGAACGCTCGCCTATGCCGTTGATGGTCACATGAGCCTGAGAGGCCCCAGACCGCAAGGCTGAGATAGTGTTGGCTGTAGCCAGGCCGAAGTCGTTATGGCAGTGCACGCTTATGGGCGCGCCCAAAGCGGAAAGCCTCTCAAATGTCTGGGATGTAGTCTCTGGCACCAGCACTCCAACAGTATCGCAGAAGCAGAGCCTGTCTGCCCCCGCCTCTATGCCTGCCCGGTACAGGCTCTCAAGAAAGGCCAGGTCTGCGCGACTGGCATCCTCTCCTGAAAGCTCCACTACAAGCCCGTGATCCCTGGCGTACTCCGTTACCTCCACAGCCATAGCAGTCACTGATTCGCGATTGGACCTAAGCTTGCATTCTATATGCAGATCCGATACAGGCACCACCAGGTGTATAGAATCCACATCGCAGGAGAGGGCAGTATCCACATCAGAGTTGAGCGCCCGGACATAGCTGCAGATCTCGGCATCCAGGCCGGCATCAGCAACAGCCTTAATAGATTTGCGCTCACCAACCGACGTCATGGCCGATCCAGCCTCTATAACCTGAACGCCTAAAGCATCGAGGCTCCGGGCGATGGCCAGCTTCTCATCCAGGTCGAGAGAAACGCCCGGAGTTTGTTCGCCATCGCGTAGCGTTGTATCTAGAAATCGTACTCTACCTGATAAAGCGATCCCACGCATTCATCTCAATCACCAGTCGGCCCTATGAGGCCGGTTCTAGAAGGAGAATCTCTAATGATTGATAAAGCTAACGAGGGGGATCGTGGGAAAGGTTTATCTCTTTTTATAAGCCATCAATAGCTTCCAGTCCTACGGAGTTTTAATGATGGGTTCTGAGAAGTCAGGTGCGATAGACGTCGCTGAACTTCTGCTCACGGCAGATATCTACAACAGGTCGCCTAATCTGACTGAGGATGATCTACCGCCAGCGATAAGGAAGCATTACTTCGACAAGGCAGCCAAGGCTGTCAAGAGACCGATCTATATCACGAGCGCTGATATAGAGAAGATATATGGTATAGACAATATCAAGGTACTGATCAAAGGCCTGCCATTTGTGGACCTGGAGGAGTTCGGGTCTCAGCTCCGCCTTACGGTCTTTGATGTGGGAGCCAAGTGGTTTGCCAACCAGGACACCCTTGAGAGGATGAGATCAAACCCCACTCTGGCTTACTTCTATGAAAACTACAACTCCCTGGATGTGAGCTACGAGGAGGCAAAAGCCAAGAACAAGCCTCTATTCTCAGACCGCGAGTGGCTCGACGCCAAGCTCAAAGAGTTATGCACTGATGTCAAGGAAGCCGAGGACCTGCTAAAGCTAGTCCAGATCAAGGCCCCTGAGGACATCAGAGACAGTATAGAAGATCTCGTCCTGACTGAGGAGCAGAAGGAGGAGATAGAGAAGATAGGAAAGGCCATCCAGTACAGGCAGTACTTGGGTGAGATAGGCCTTTATGAGATAGGCAAGCTCCTCTTTGTAGGCCCGCCGGGAACTGGCAAGACTTCATCAGCCCGAGCTCTCTCCCGCTGGTTTGCCCTGCCCATAGTCGAGGTCAGGCTCTCCATGATCACCAGCCAGTACCTGGGAGAAACATCCAAAAATATAGATAAGGTCTTTGAGCTCACAAAGAGGCTCAACCCCTGCATACTTTTCATAGATGAGTTCGACTTCGTGGCCAAGACCAGGACCTCTGATGAGCATGGAGCCATAAAGAGGGCTGTAAACACTCTTCTCAAGGCCATAGACGAGGTAAGCCTGGTCGAGAACGGAGTCCTGCTAATAGCTGCCACCAACCACCCCCAGCTCCTGGACTATGCAGCCTGGAGGAGGTTCGATAAGGTCCTGAACTTCCCTCTGCCTGACTCGGAGATGAGGAGAAAGATCCTTGATAAGGTCCTATCAAAGATCGATGCCGATGTGGACACCCATGAGCTGGCTGAGCTGACAGAGGGCTATGCAGGCTCTGACCTGCGATTGGTGATAAGGGAGGCTGTGCTAAATGCGCTCCTCCAGGATAGGAAGAGGATAGACCAGGAGGACCTGCTCAGGTCCGTAGAGGATTTCTGCCAGAGGATCTCCGATTACAGACGGAGCATAGCCGCATGAAGATCACCCTCCTTGGAACTGGCGACGCAATAGGCACACCAAAGATAGGATGCAAATGCCCGGCCTGTACAGACGCCCTCATGGGTGGAAGGTCCAGGAGGCTGAGGTTCTCAGTGCTGGTGGAGTCTGCAGAGGGAAGAGTGCTGGTTGATACAAGCCCAGACCTCAGGTGGCAGCTCATTAAGAGGGACATAAGCGCAGTAGATGCAGTTATCTGGACCCATGCCCATTATGATCACTATGCCGGGTTTGGCGATTTTCACAGGGTCCAAAATCACGTAGATGTCTATGCCATGAAGGATACCATGGATTACATCCTAAACTATCTCTACTTCCTCACGCCAGTCAGACATGATCTTCCTGCCTACCAGCCTCTGGACCTAATAGGCCTGGAGTTCACCCTATTCAAGG
>DATMZB010000288.1:0-2286 GCA_035560655.1 Methanotrichaceae archaeon
CTTTAAAGGGATATATGAACAATTTGTTCCTAAAAAAAATGGCAAAGCTATTTGTAGCGCTCTATGATGGCGCAGTAGTAGCCGGAGATCTGGAATTTTTCTATGGCAAAGTCATGACAGATCATACTAAGGCATCAGATATGAGGTACGATAAATATTCCACCAACGACGTCATGGTGTGGAATTTGATATTATATGGTAACAGGAATGGATTTTTAACCCTTGACTTAGATGATACTTGGCCAGACCCAAAGTCGCCCTTCCATGGAATCCATAAATTCAAAGAGAAGTGGAATGGACAGATAGTTGAGACTAATGACTATTATCTGGGCAAGTCTCGTGAAGCTGATAACTATCTGGGCAAGGCTTATGTAGTTGGCAAATATATTGAAGAAAATAAACGGATAATTGAAAACAAATTTAGCACTTTAGTGGGGATCCGAAGAGATCTTATGTAATTGAGCATGCTTATATCTGAGAGAACTGTCTGGAGCTCTGCATTATCGATGGCAGATAGGATGACCTTAGAGACCTCTTCCAATTTATGCGATGCATTTTGTGCTGATATCCCTTGGCTTTTATTTATCCAAATGATATGGCGCCTTATGGCACTCCTTAAGAAAACTGGCTAGAATTTGTAACCGATGTATGATCTCTCTTTTGGTCAGTGATAACAAACTTGGCTTCTATGGCTGACAGGCTCCCCTGATCCCACGCTGTGGGAACGCAATGCATTCAAGCTAGACACAATAGCACTAGATAGCGAGAGCCAGCACTATTTTCTGGTTGGTCTCTATGCCCTGAGCATCCCAAGGCCTTGGTCCAAAACGCGTCCGCGAGGGACATTTCAGGCAATATGCAATCGCTGCCCGATAGCTGTATGATGGAACTGATAGCATTTTCCAGGGCACTCCCTGGATGTCGAATATATACGAATCTAATACCACTCTCCTCTTACCGTAGCTACGGCCTAGACGTGGGGATGTTCCCCTCAGCAGGGGGTCAGGGGAAAAACCTACGCATATATGCATAGGCTGGGGCAAAAGTATGGTGGGTGAGTGGAGTGCTATCTTATTTTGCCATCAAGATCGCTGTCATTTTATTTTCTGGCAGGAGACTCAGTCCTGATCTTTAGGCTCATGAGCGTTTTAAAGGACTTACCAGATGGGGCATGATCGCCATAGAGAGCTAATGCTTGTGTTTTTTGATGCTATGTAAAGCTATGATGGTCCTTAGCAAGAGATTATATCTCGGGCTGGACTTTTCCACACCATAATAAGGGGCCAGCTGGGGATTGAAGTTGGTTGCATATGTGGTCAACTGGGGCAAATTTCCCATGAACATATTGTATTCCTTGAACCCCATCTCCTTAAACTGCTTGATTATCTCCCACTCCAGCATTACATTTGCTCTAACTGACCTCAGCTCAGTATTAGACCCAGCCGTCCATGCGTAAGCTCTCTTATTATCCCAAACGATATTATGGGCACAGGCCTTCTCACCCTCTGGCGTTTCAACAATCCACATCCCGCATGAGTTCTGGTCTTTCAAGAGGTCGAACATCTTTTTGAAGTACTCCTCCTGTACTGGAGGCTTGATATTCTGCCTCTCAAAGGTCATTGAGAAGAGCTCATAGAATAGAGATGCATCCAGGACCTGCTTTATAGCCAGATTGTTTGCGCTCGCTTTCCTGAGGTTATACTTCATGCTTTTAGAGGCATTGGCTTCATCATGGCTGGCTAGATCCAAGCTGTGTGTGTAGAAGACCTGGTCCTGCCACCCATTCCAGGTAAGAGGCCTGATGTCTGTGAACCCTGGAGAGTTGATCAGCTTGATGTGATCGAAACGTTCAGCAGAAATGGCACTGCACAGCGATCTCATTACCTCTTCATACCGTATCCACTGGCCCTGTGACTTCTTCACTCCGCCGTTGAATGGTGAGATTACAAAGCCGCCATAAGGCGTCAGAGTGCAGGTGGCTGTTGCCGTCTTGAATACTCCCCTTGAGGTTCGAACAAAGAATGAGCACCCGCCAAGAAGCGAATCTCCCTCAAAGCACCCTATGATCCTAAGTTTCTGATTGAAGAACTCGCTGTTTGCATTCAGCCAGAAGCTCTTGTGAAATATGGTGCCCTGTGGCGAAGAATCCACAAGTTCATCCCATAACACGTGCTCATCTCTTCCAATCTCACTGATACTTAAATCCGACATATCTCGCTCCCCGTATTTATACGGATTAAGCAACCACGCGAGCTGCAGGGTGATGCGCTCGATCCTGACTGTGAT
>DATMZB010000289.1:0-6901 GCA_035560655.1 Methanotrichaceae archaeon
GTGCTTGACGGCCTGCTGGCCTTGAACATCGACCTTTCAATGGATGCTGTAGCCATCCGCCTGGGTATGTGGGATTGGGGAAATGGTTTTGATTATCAGTACTTCGGCGTTCCTTACAACAACTTCTGGGCATGGTTCTGGGTAGTGTTCTCATTTTCCTTCAGCCTTCGACTGCTCTCAAAGCTCCCCGGATTCTGGGGGCGATGGTTCTCTCCGGCAGGAGCCATAATCTGCGGCACTGCAGGCGTTATCATTACCAACCGTCTCATTACCAGCATCCCAATTGACCTGGTGCATATATGCTGCCATCATCGCAGTCTTGGGAGGCGCTATGCTATTGGTGCTGGTACTGCGCCCAAAAATCTCGGCCCTGTCTCAGGCTGCATTTATCTTCCTTGTGCCGCTTGGATTTCATGCCTATTTCCTGACCGCAGGATTGGTTTCGAGAGTCATTCTGGACCCGCCTTTTCTGCTAGTTGTGAGCATGATCATGAGTATGATAGCGCTTGGGCTTCATCGAAAGGCTCTGAGTTGCTGGTACCGGTCCAAAACGAGGATGAAGGCTCAGATGGGCTGCACCTGGGCTGAGAGCGAAAGGCGTGTACGTTGAGGAAGACAAGCCGGAATGAGATATTCGAATACTGAGGATTGGGTTTGTCTTCTATGTGCAGAGAGATTTTACCTATAATAGGCTATGCCATACTGGCAGAGGCCTGTCCTTATAGGGCATTATGCAGCCCTTTTCATCTCAGGGTCTTCTTAGCAAAAGCCACAGGAAAGAAGCCATCCAGCCTCTCCACCTATCGCCAAACCTTGCGCAGCCTCAAGCGCCTTAACTCTGGCAGCTATCCTTGGTCCGTAACCAGAATCCTGACGAAAAGGCTTTTGGCAAGGTGAACATAGTGACATTCATGAGAACCCTGAGCTACAGAATCTTACTCAGAAAAGAGCCTGAGGGGGGCTATACGGTCCTAGTTCCATCTCTACCAGGCTGCATAACCTATGGAAAGACCGTTGAAGATGCCATAGAAATGGCAAAAGATGCCATTAAGGGCTATGTAGAAAGCCTGGTGGAAGAAGGAGAAGAAGTCCCCGTGGAGGAAGATCTGATAGAATGCCGACTGACCGTGGAGGCCCATGCATAAGCTGCCTTCTCTGTCTGCTCAGAGTGTCATAAGGATATTGGAGAAGAAAGGCTTTGTGTTGAAGAGGATAACTGGGAGCCATTACATATTTGCCCATCCAGAGACAAAGAAAAGGGTATCAGTGCCATACCGTAGAGACGATGTAGCCAAAGGCACTCTTCTGGAGATCCTGAAGGAAGCAGGCATTAGCCGTGAAGAGTTCGAAGACCTGCTATAAAAGTGGTAGGGGGCCATTCTAACTATTTTCAGTGGCACTGAATTGACCTATGGAATAATTTGCCGGACCTTGCACAGCCTCAAGCGCCTTAACCCTGGCGGCCATCCGGGACCAGAGTAGTGGGCGCTCAATCTCATGAGGACTATTGCCTGAAAAAGAAAAAACAATCAGAAAGACAAAAGCTCATAGCCTGAAAAATGGAGCTAACCAGATCCGGCACTGAATTACCTGATCGCTTTGAGTATTTCTTCAGTCTTTCTCACCCGTCCTATTCTCTTAAATATGAAGTTCACAGCTGCATTATGCTGCTCATCTGACCTTGAGGACATTGCATCCTCAGCGAAGATCTGCTGGTAGCCATACTCGTAGGCAAACCTGGCAGTGCTCTCAACTCCGAAATCAGTTGATATTCCACAGAGGACAATAGTCTCTATCCTTCTTCTTCTGAGCTGCAGGTCCAGCTCTGTGCCATAGAACGCGCCCCACTGCCTCTTAGTGATGACAATATCTGATGGCTCTGGCCTCATCTCTGGAACAAACTCTGCCCAGTCTGGAGGAGCAGGCATGGGCCTTTGGACAGTCTGATCGCTCATGACACTCAGCATGGTCTCTTTTGTCGTATCCACGTGCACCAGGAAGACAGGCATCCCATTCTCCCTAAATGCACCAACAAGCTTTGCTGCATTTGCCACTACTTCTTGTGCAGAATACGGCTTGCTTGGCACTGACACTATACCCTTTTGCAGATCGATGACTATGAGTGCGGTTTTGGTTCTATCTATCGCCAGGTCTTCAGGCATGAGATCACCATACGTATTAAGTGATTTAGTCTGATAACACTTTGGTTATATCGCTCTCACCTACGATGATAACCTAAAATAGAGTGAGCTGACATAAAGACTATCATAGGCAGCTGGCATCGGTAACCCTGCTGAAGTGGTGTTATGGATCAGTTCGATCTAATAGTGGTGGGATCTGGAGCGGGAATGCATATCGTCTCCAGCGCAGTGGAGCACGGCCTTGAGGTGGCTCTTGTGGATAAGGGCCCCATGGGAGGCACGTGCCTTAACAGCGGCTGCATACCTTCGAAGATCCTGATATATCCTGCAGATGTGGTCAGGACGCTCCAGGATGCAAGGGCGGTGGGCATAGAGGGCGTCATAATCAAGGCGGACTTTGCAGGGATAATGGAGCGCATGAGATCGGCGGTGAGCAGGTCCAGAGAAGATATGATAGATGCAGTCCGATCAAATGACAATGTCGTCTGGTACAAGGGCACTGGCGAGTTCGTGGGCGACCGCTCAATAAAGATTGAAGAGAACACTATTAGTGCATCCAAGATTCTGATAGCCTCAGGTGCCAGGGCGTTTATACCTCCCATACCCGGCCTGGCTGAGGCCGGTTACCTGGACAACGTCTCGGTGATGAGCCTAAAGGAGCTGCCAAAGAGCATAGCAATCCTTGGGGCAGGATACATCGGCTGCGAGTTTGGCCACTTCTTCTCAGCTATGGGCGCTGAGGTCACGGTTATCGGCAGGAGCCCTGATGTCCTGGACCGTGAGGATCCCGAGATTAGCCAGATCGCCAATAGGGCATTCTCAAAATATATGAAGATCCACACCAGCCACGAGGTGGTCAGGGTGGATACAGAGGGCAAAAAGAAGGTTGTTACTGCTATAAACCACATCGATGGCAAGACCTACAGCTTTGCAGCCGATGAGATAGTGGTGGCTGCAGGAAGAAGGTCCAACTCGAATCTCCTGAAGCCTGAGATGACCGGGGTGGAGACAGATGACAAGGGCTGGATAAAGGTGAACGAATACCTGGAGACTAGCAAGCCTGGCATATGGGCGCTGGGAGATGCCACTGGCAGGCATATGTTCAGGCATACCGCCAACTATGAGGCAAGTGTGGTGGCCAGGAATATGTTTGATGATGTCAAGGAAAAAGCCGACTTCCATGCCGTGCCACATGCTGTCTTCACATACCCCCAGGTGGCAGCCGTGGGCTTGACTGAGAATGAAGCCATTGAAGCAGGGTACAAGGTTCTTGTGGGCAGGGCCAGATACACAGAGGTGGCCAAGGGCTTTGCCATGGCTGAGGAGGATGGCTTTGCCAAGGTCATAATTGAAGACGGCACAGGCACGATACTCGGCTGTTCTGTGATAGGCTCTGAGGCAGCTACGCTGGTGCAGCAGATGGTCTACATCATGAACGCCGAGGAGGGAGACTTTGCTCCACTGGTCAGGTCTCAGGTAATACACCCCACCATCAGCGAGGTGATCATAAGGGCATTTTCTCGGCTGGAGCATCCCTTAGATTCAGGGCCAAAGAGAGATGAGCCAAAGGAAGCCAGCGGCAAATGATTGAAAATGCTGTGCTGCCAGTGTCTTGTTCTATCTTTTTTGCGGCATGTTTTCCGATTAATTTAAGAAGTTTCAATCCCTTATTGATATTGGCCTCAATGAGACCATCAGTTGCCTCTCTGGAGTGGTACTGTGGATGAGTTCGACCTGATTGTTATAGGTGCCGGAGCAGGCACTCGCGTGGCCGCCAGTGCGGCAAACAGAGGCTTACAGGTGGCCCTGGTGGAGCGCAGCCGCCTGGGAGGCATCTGCCTCAATACCGGGTGCATACCTTCCAAGATTCTGATCCACCCAGCAGATGTACTCAGGACTATCCAGGACTCGGCTGCAACAGGCATCAAAGCGGCTCAGGCCGGCATAGACTTCGCCATGGTTATGGAGAGGATGCGCCTCTATGTGGAAAGGTCGAGGACAAGCCTGGAAGATGCCGTGAGCGCTGACGAGAATGTCCATCTTTACCGGGGCACGGCTGAGTTCACAGATGATTACATAATCCAGGTAGGAGAGGATCTCATCTCTGCTCCAAAGATTGCCATAGCGGCAGGTGCCAGGACACTGGTGCCTCTCATACCGGGACTGGTGGACGCGGGCTACCTGGACCATGCCTCCCTTCTGAACCTGAGAGAGCCGCCGCAAAGCCTGATAATCATTGGGGGAGGATACATTGGATGTGAGTTTGCCCACTTCTTCTCGGCAGCCGGGACTGAGGTGACGCTCATAAGCCGGAGTTCGAGGATACTGCCCGACGAAGAGCCGGAGATGAGCGAGATTGCATCCCGGACGCTCTCCGGGCACATCAATCTCCATGCAGGCCGGGAGGTGATCAAGGTGGTCCTGGAGGGCGGACGCAAGGCGGTCTATGCCAGGAACAAGGCCGATGGAAAGACCGCCAGGTTCGAGGCCGAGGAGATACTTCTGGCTGCAGGCAGGAGGCCCAACACAGACCTTTTGAAGCCTGAGAAGACTGGCGTTGAGACAGATGATCGAGGCTGGATAAAGGTGGACGAGTACCTGGAGACATCCAGGCCCGGAATCTGGGCATTTGGCGATATCCTGGGAAAGCACATGTTCAGGCATGTGGCCAGCTACTGTGCAGATGTGGCATCCAACAACATCCTGGATGAAGAAAAAGAGAAGGCTGACTTCCATGCCGTGCCCCATGCAGTCTTCATTCACCCAACCATTGCATCTGTAGGGCTCAGGGAAGATGAGGCTGTAGCTGCCGGGTATGATGTGCTGGTGGGCAGGTCCCATTACTCAGAGATCGCCATGGGATATGTCCTTGGCGAGAAAGATGGCTTTGCCAAGGTCATAGTCGAAGATGAGACTGAGCGCATACTCGGCTGCTCAGTCATAGGTCCAGAGGCACCAGCTCTGATCCAGCAGGTGACATTTCTCATGAACGCCATCTGCCAGAGCATGGCTCCAATAGCGCTTTCCCAGGTCATTCACCCAACAGTGAGCGAGGTGCTGGTGCGCGCATTTGGCAGCCTGGAGAGATCCAAGATACAGCTCGATCTGGCTTTGAAAGAGCATGATGAGGCCTATAGAAAAAGGACTGTCCCGCGGGATTGAAACGTCATTGAACATTGCAGTTAAATCATGACAGCCGCCCTTACCAAATTATCATGGGTTCGAGGATTCAGGGCGTTTCAGGCGATAGAATGCTCGTGCCAGCACCTCGCTCAAAGCTGGATGGATCACCTGTGACCTCTTAAGCAGATCCAGGTTCTGGCCTGGTCCGTTCATGAGCATTACCGCCTGCTGGACCAGGACTGCAGCATCTGAGCCTACTATTGAACATCCCAGGACTTTCTCAGTGCCTTCTTCTACAACTGCCTTGACCAGCCCATCCTCTTCAGCCATGGCGAGTCCCATAGTGACTTCAGTGTATGCGGCCCTGCCCACAAGAACCTCGTATCCTGCTTCAATGGCTTCATTCTCAGTCATGCCCACGGCTCCCACCTGTGGGTATGTGAAGACTGCATGGGGCACGGCATGGAAGTCAGCCTTTTCTTTGACATCATTCATCATGTTATGCCACACCACATTTGCCTCATAGTTGGCGGTATGTTCGAACATATGCCTTCCCAGGGCATCGCCGAATGCCCAGATTCCGGGCCTGGATGTCTCCAGGTACTCATCCACCTTTATCCAGCCTCTATCATCAGTCTCCACCCCTGTCCTCTCAGGCTTCAAAAGATCTGTATTTGGACCCCTGCCTGCAGCCAGCAATATCTCCTCAGCCCCGCACTGGACCTCCTCATTGCTGGCCCGGTCTGCAGCAAATATTACCTTGGTTGCACCCTTCACCTCGACCCTCTTGGCTTCATGGTTGGTCAGAACCCGCATGCTCCTCGACATGACCTTCTTGACTATCTCTGAGACCTCTATGTCCTCGCCCGGCAATAGCCTGGGGTTACGGCCTATGAGAGCGACCTTTGTCCCGATGGCCGAGAAGAAATGGGCGTACTCGCAGCCTATGTAGCCTCCTCCAAGAATTACCAGGCTCTCAGGCGGGACCTTTAGGTCAAGGAGCGATGTGTTATCGATGTATCCGGCCTTCTTCAGGCCTGGCAGGGATGGAACCCGGTTCCTGGAGCCATTGGCAATGGCAATCTTCGGGGCAGTCAGAACATCATTCCCGACCTTTAATGTGCGATCGTCAGTGAACTCAGCCAGGTCCCTGTGCCATGTCAGGTTTGGGCGAGATTTGACTGCCTCTTCTCTCAAGCTCCTGCTGCGCATTACTGCCGACCTCATCCTGTCCATTATCATGGAGAAATCGATCTCGATGCCGGCGCTCTTGATCCCCACTGCCCTGGCGTTCTGAAGCGTTCTTATGATATCAGCAGGGTAGATAAGCATCTTGGAGGGCAGACATCCATCGTTTACGCAGGTGCCTCCCAGCGGTCCATGATCTACCAGGGCAACCTTCAGGCCTGCCTTTGAGGCATTGAAGGCCACCTTCAGGCCTGATCCTGCTCCGATCACTATGACATCATACTTTTCCACAAATCAGCCTCTAAAGGAATTCGTAGTCCAAGCATAATAATCCTTTAGAAGAAACCTGCAATTATCATCATCGACAATATAAGGATGAAAAATGAATGGACCTAGAATGAGCTCAGCATCCAGGGATGTGGCTGTCGGCTTCCAGGACCCACATACAG
>DATMZB010000290.1:0-2408 GCA_035560655.1 Methanotrichaceae archaeon
GGGCGGGGCCTTATTAATACCTTTGGCCGGGAATAAATTAGGTTCATTCGATGGGTCTGAGATTGGCCAGCATGTATCTCCGGCTAAATGAAGAATCACTTCAACCTATCGAAATCTAGGCATAAACGTGAGGTCATTGCAGTCGATCTACTAGATACCATAATTCGCTATGAGTCTTTGTTGGTAAGACGCTAACGACTGAGCTACCATGTGCACTGGATGCTGCTCAAGGCCATGGCCCTAAAATATGCCTGCGTGGGACGATCTCTCTTGATTCAGACTTAAGAGTATCGATCAGAGAAGAACGATCATAACATTCTGGGGCCAGGCACTAACTACTGGGTGTCTCAAGGCCGACGGCCCCCCTGACCCCGCGTCCGCGGGGAACATTTACGTATCTAGGCAAGCGCTGGCCAAGAATTGTTCGGGAGAAGAGGGCAGACTCAATGTGCTTCAAGGATGTTGGATATGCGGACCTGATACCATTATACGTTTGCTGCAGATCTGGCCTAGATGTATGAGTGTTCTCCACATACAGCGGGATCATGGGGGCCCGTCGGCCATGAGACGCTCGGGGCATATAGCATCACCCAAAAAATTATGGTCGAGTTTCTGTATTCGTGCTCTAAATTTAAAGGATCTTGAGGGAGCCCACCCTGCAGAAGCGCTTTAGGGCCTATGTCAAGAGCTGCGCCCAGGGCATATATCATATACCATATATCGCTCACTGCTCAGATTCCCTGACGATCTCCAGTGGTGCCTTGGCCAGGGTGATCAGGGCCTTTGCCTCCATGAAGTGCAGCTTGGCAGGTATTGCCAGTATGTGCAGCGGCCCGCCGAAGTCGTAATTCAGCAGATCCACAAGGCGGTCGGCTTTGACTGTGGCATCATCAGACCCTGCCCGGGCTATTCCCACGCCCAGGGAATTTTTCAGCATATCCCCCCCAGCATTCTTCTCCATCTCCAGGAGAAGCTCCACGCCCTTGTTCACAGTCATATACTCCCTATCGTGGATATCCAGAAAGAGCAGAGTATGAAGATTCCTCTGTAGATTCTCACTGGTCACCAGGTAAGGAGTCTCAGGGACTATCCTCTTGCCTCTGATCACGTAGTCGAATGGAATGGTTGTGGACCTGCCAAACCTGTAGTTCTGAAGGCCGGTGAGCCCTGAGACTGCAGTGATGATGGATGATGAGTGTATGACCTTGGTCTTGATGCCAAGATCCATGGCTCTGAGCCGGAGATCCAGGTGGGTGGTGGAGGCCATGGGATCGCCGCCGATCAGGAAGGCCACGTCCTTATCCCTGGCTTCTTCTATCCAGGACGGCTCGACTTCGACATCGTTCCTGGATAGAAGGTGGATCTCACGGCCGTAGAACTTCTCCAGGTCCTGGTCGGACGCTCCCATGAGCCGGGAGGTGTAGAACTCGGCATAGACCTTATCTGCGCTGCGGACCGCCTCCAGCCCCTTCACAGATATGTCTTTCTCATCATAGAGCCCAAGTCCAATGAAGAATAGCATTCGGGGACATTGTCCCTGGACCCTTAAAAATCCGCCTGTTTTTCGGTAGATCTATATTCATGGCCGTCCACCCTATAAACATGATCGGCAGGGCGACTCAAGTTGTGGACTGCAGGGAGAGCATGGGACTTGCCAAGGGCGGAGGCCTGGCCCAGCGCGGAACCCTCTCAGAGGCCACCCGTCCAGATGTCATTGCAATAGCCATGTCTCCCGGCAGGAGACACATAACCAAGCCAGTCTGCGAGATGACTTATGGCCTGCGGCGTGAAGGAATACAGACAAGTGTCCTGGTTTTGGAGGCAGGCACAGGAGTTCCAGAGAGCTTCCCCCAGGCATCCAGGGGCTATGGCCCGACCTTCGGGCTATCAGAAAAAGAGGTCGAGCAGATAGCCCGACACAAGCTGGCCGTGCTCCATCTGGGAAATATCAAGTCTCACGTCATCTATAAGACCCGTGATGTCCTGGCCCTGGCGGATATACCCGCAGTAGTGGTGGCCCAGTGCCCCATGGACTTCGAGGACTTTGCCAAAGAGGGGATCAAGACAAGGCTGGTCATGCCTCCCAAGAAGAGCATACTTACCAAGGGCACGGTCATTGATATCGTGAGCGGAGTTACCAGGGGCTCCACCTGCACCAGGGTCAAGCTCAACACCCTTGCCAAGGTCCTGAACAAGCACCTGGCAGAGATAAACGCCCAGGAGAAGGCTGTACAGAAAAAGTCCAAGAGCTGATACGGCAAAGATACGGCACGATTTTGGGCAGCTTTCTGCACTACACCTGAATCGATGGTGATTAATACTCCTCAGTGAAGGTTTGGCTGATGAAGTTCGTTGTTCTCCTGGGCGATGGGATGGCAGACCACCCCATCAAGTCTCTGGGCGGAAAG
>DATMZB010000291.1:0-9296 GCA_035560655.1 Methanotrichaceae archaeon
GTCTAAAGATATCTCCTTCTTCAGAAGAATCCCGCACCACAAGAACCTGTCTTGCGCCCGGATGAAGCTGGAGCATGACCTCAATTGTGCCGGCAATATCTGGCCTTGCCACGACGCCGGCGATCCTGTCCTTTCCGGTGATGATCGAGTCGTTTAACGTGTCGATCCCGGCAAAGATCAGCCGAGCATTTGGAAAGAGCTCCCCCCATCTTTCAAGGGCGAAGGCCAGAGCCGGCCTGCCGAAAATTACGACTTCATCTATCCTCTTCCCTGAATATCTGTAGCGATAGAGATCTAAGAGGTGTTTTGAGTTCTCATCTTCCGGATATCGATACCAATCCATGTACTCGACCATGGGGTCGGAGGCTCCTGGTGCTTCATTATGGTAAGCCTCCATGAAGCCATTCATCTCATCGTCCGTCCAGGAGCTGCCCTGAGAGCAGGAGTTGAGGATGAGGACCTGGGGCCGGCCTTCTTCGGCCTTTGTCGATATCGTCCAGATGCCCGCCAGGATCAGGAGGCAAAAGAACGTACAAAGGAATCTGTGGTTTGGAGAAGCTGGCATACTGCTATCTCCAGATTTCTGCTGTGCATATAGCTATCAAGATAGGCATACCCCAAGAATCCATTCCAGATCGGCCCAACCGACTCTCCTATCTCAAAGGTAAAGTCTTTCACACAACTGGCTCTAACTATAAAAAGGTCTCTTTTAGGGCCGATCCGCAGTGCTCATATGCTCAATCATCTAAATAGCAGAAGGGTCATTCATCTCTTTTGTGCCAATCTCTGAGATCGCCCGGATTATCGTCCATAGATCGTTGCCATTGCTGTAGCTTTGCTGCTATATTGTGAATCAGTGCCGTAGTCTGGATATCAAGTATGGGTCATTGTTCTCTGGTAATAACCTGCAAAATATGGACAGTGCGCTATGCCCTTTACTTCTGGAGACGACTGCTGCAGATTCCTTCAGAGCTTGATGCATTCCCTTTGGGACAGTGCGCCATGTCCCTTACTTCCGGGACGACTGCCCCCAGAAGCGTAGGTCACCTGTGTTAACTCAGAATGTCTTGACTGCATTTCGCCTTCCGATGATCGGTATTTGGCATGAATGCATAGCATTTCCGCTGTACGATATACTGGAGCAGTCATACCTAGAAGCACGGCGCATTTTCACACCAGAGGTATAGTTATTCTTCCCTAGTTGGCGCTCTCAATCTGAAGCTCGATAAAGCCTCTTACCTCCGAGCACGCTCTAGGGCCAAGGCCGTGAGCCGCGCCCGGAGCGTAGAGCATCACCACAATATATTAGTGAGACCAGGTCCGAGGCTTGATTGAGGCGATATTCAGGGGTGCCTTATGCCTTCCCAGACAGGGCTCAAAGATGCCATTGGCTCTCTGGTTCTCCAGGGTCTTCACCGCAATCACTAAAGCCATACATTTTTCTAGATGGACTGCCAGCCATTAGGCCTGATGCAGAAGTATAATCAAGCCGCTTGGGTGATTCGTGAAGAATGATCCAAGACTTCGTATTTGAAGCCCCCGTCGTGGTCGATCTCTTATCGCTGGCTCTAAGACCCATTCAACCAACTCTATCCCCAAAGCCTTTTTATATAAGTTCTTTCTTTGAAGGTGGGACATCTGATGAACGGTTGCCGCGATAGAGCCATCCTGATACCGTCCTCCATAACCATGGAGTCGACGGATTTGCGTGTCCGCACTATGAAGGTCGGGCTCATCGCAAGGGCCGCAGCAGTCTTTCGCATGAACCGGGTGGTCATATATCGAGATCCGAAGCATGACGACTCCAGGTTCATAAGCATGGTACTGAGATACGCTGATACGCCTCAATACCTGCGTCGGATGCTCATCCCCAGAAGGGAGGAGCTCAGGCATGTCGGGATTCTGCCGCCGCTTCGCACACCTAATCATCCGTTGAACTCAAAAACGTCAGCGCTCAATATCGGCGAGTACCGAGTCGGAGCAGTCGTCGAAAGCGTCGGATCTGATAAAGGCGTCTGGGTGGAAATCGGAGTCGATCGCCCAATACCCCTAGTGTCGAAGGAGATATACAAGCCGGGGCAACGCCTAAATGTCAGAATCTTTTCGCTGAACCCGCTCGCCGCTGAGCCTGTGGATTTGTTGGAGATCCCCGAGTACTGGGGGTATGAGACCGAGGTAGTCGGCAGCCTGGAGAAATATCTCCTGGCCAAGGAAGCCTTTGTCATACTTACTTCCAAGAAGGGCAGGGTCATAGATCCGGAACTCCTCCAGAGCATAGGTAGATCCAGCCAGAAGAGCGATCTTGCAGTGGTATTCGGCTCCCCTTCGCAAGGCGTTGATGCGTTCTTGAGCGATGAAGTCAAGGACAGGTATTGCATGATTAACACCATTCCGCACCAGGGTACTGAGACTGTGAGAGTCGAAGAGGCGGTCATATCCACTCTAGCTCTGCTCAACCTGGTGGCTATGGAGGAGTAAATGGGACATATACACCGACCAAGGCGAGGTTCGCTGGCCTTCAGCCCACGTAAGAGGGCTAAGAGCGAGGTTCCACGGGTCCGAAACTGGAACGCCGATGGAGACAAGGCAAGCCTGGCAGGATTTGCTGGATATAAGGCCGGCATGACCCACGTCATGATGATCGACGATAGGGCCAGAAGCCTCACTGAAGGCATGGAGATAAGCGTGCCAGTTACAGTAGTCGAGGTGCCGCCAATGAATATCGTGGCTGTACGCGGCTATGAGAAGTACAACGGCGGCCTGCGCCCAATAGGCGAGGCCTGGGCCGAGAACCTGGCACCTGAGCTGTACAGGGCAATGACTGTGCCCAAGAACAAGAGAGGCTCTCTGGATACCATCCAATCCCAGATAGATAATCTGGTGGACCTGAGGGTTGTAGCACACACAAACCCGGTGCTCCTGACGGGAGTTCCAAAGAAGGTGCCAGATGTAATGGAGTTACCTGTAGTGGGAAATTCCATTGCAGACAAGTTCCAGTTCGCCCAGTCGATTCTGGGCCAGCAGGTTCCAGTCACAGGCGCATTCCAGATCGGAGAGATTCTGGATATCTCAGCCGTAACCAAGGGCAAGGGACTTCAGGGTCCGGTCAGAAGATGGGGCATAGCCATACAGAAGAGGAAGCACGCACGCACAGGCAAGATGAGACACGTGGGCAACCTCGGACCTTGGCATCCAGCGCACGTCAGCTGGAGAGTGCCTCAGCTCGGACAGATGGGATACCATCAGAGGACTGAGTTCAACAAGAGGCTCATGGCTATGGGTACCGACGGAAGCGAGGTCACTCCTTACGGCGGATTCCCCGAGTACGGAATCGTGCGCAGCAGCTACGCCCTCATAAAGGGAAGCCTGCCAGGACCGGCCAAGAGATTGATCAGGATGAGGAAGGCCCTGAGAGCAGGAGACCTCGAGGTCAAGGTGCCGCAGTTCCTCTATATAAGCAAAGAATCCAAGCAGGGGATGCGCTGAGATGAAGGCAAATATCTTAGATTTATCAGGTAACCAGGTCGGCCAGATCGATCTGCCGCCAGTATTCGATGAGGAGTACAGGCCGGATCTGATCAAGAGAGCTGTGCTCTCAGCCCAGGCTAACAGGTTCCAGCCCTACGGTCCTCATTTCTACGCGGGCATGAACACTTCTGCCCGGTCCTGGGGCCCGGGACACGGAGTCTCAAGGGTGCCAAGAGTAATCAATGGCAGGCGTGCAGCAGGAGTCCCAATGGCCGTGGGCGGAAGGAGATCCCATGCTCCTCAGCCAGAGGCAGACCACACAGAGAAGATCAACAAGAAGGAGAGACGCAAGGCCATCAGGTCGGCAATAGCAGCAACTGCAATGCCAGAGCTGGTAAAGGCCAGAGGTCATAAGTTCTCTGGAGATGTGCCTGTTGTGGCTCAAAACGAGTTCGAGACTCTATCCAAGACCGCAGATGTGAAGAAGTTCCTCATTGCTGCTGGCCTCTGGCAGGATATCGAGCGTGCCAAGGAAGGCAGGATTATCCGTGCCGGAAAGGGAAAGCTCAGAGGAAGGAAGTACAAGAACAAGAAGAGCGTCCTCATAGTGGTCGGCGCAGATCAGGGCATAGGCAAGGCCGCCAGAAATCTTCCCGGAGTGGATTTTGCACTGGTAGATAAGCTGAATGCCGAGATGCTCGCCCCTGGAACTCATGCTGGACGGCTCACCCTGTGGACCGAGTCCTCGCTTCAGTGGCTTGGGAATAAGGAGTGAACCATATGATGATCATCAAGAGTCCCTATATTACTGAGAAGGTCACGGGCATGATCGATGCCAACAACACCATGGAGTTCGTGGTGGATATGAAGGCCCGGAAGCCCGAGATAAAGAAGGCCATCGAGGAGCAGTTCGATGTCGATGTCATCGCTGTGAGGACTATGATCACCTCCAGAGGAGAGAAGAAGGCCGTAGTCAAGTTCGCAGGAGATAATACGGCAAATGAGCTGGCAACCAGGCTGGGACTGCTGTAAGGTGGGTTTATGGGAAAGAGAATTATTTCACAGAACAGAGGCAAAGGAACGCCCACTTACAGGGCTCCCTCTCACAGGTACAGGGCTGAGCTCAAGCAGATCAAGGTTGACCAGGACCAGACCATCAGGGGAGTCGTGCAGGAGATAGTACACGACCCGGCCAGGTCTGCACCTGTAGCCCTGGTCCAGCTGGACAACGGCGAGGAGAGGTACATACTGGTGCCAGAGGGCATGTACGTAGGCCAGCAAATCGCCTGCGGAATATCTGCAGAGATCCAGCCTGGAAACAGTTTGCCACTGGCAGAGATACCAGAGGGCGTCCCAATCTGCAATATTGAATCGCAGCCAGGTCACGGCGGCCAGTTCGCCAGGTCTACGGGCGTTTACGCCATACTTGTAGCCCATGATGTGGGCACAACTGTAGTCCAGCTCCCAAGCGGAGAGATGAAGTGGCTCAACCCCAAGTGCGTTGCAACCATTGGCGTTGTCGCAGGCGGAGGCAGGCTTGATAAGCCGCTGGTTAAGGCCGGAAAGAGCTTCTACAAGTTCCAGTCCAAGGCCAAGAAGTGGCCAATAGTTCGTGGAGTCGCCATGAACGCCATAGACCACCCGTTCGGTGGCGGCGGCAGGCAGCACCCGGGCAGGCCAAAGACTGTGAGCAGGAACACGTCTCCAGGCAGAAAGGTAGGTTCTATCGCTGCCAGAAGGACAGGAAAGCGCTAAAGGGGAATGGTTTTGGCTAAGAAGACAGGATCGAGGCTTCCTAAGAAGAAGGAAGAGTTCTTATTCCGGGGTCAAAAAGCAGCAGACCTCGCAAAATTGAGCATAGAAGAGCTCGCCGAGCTGCTCCCAGCGCGGCAGCGCAGAACAATAAAGAGAGGCTTCTCAAAGGAGCACAAGAAGCTGCTGGCAAACATAAAGGCTGGCGACGGCATCCGGACCCATCTGAGGGACATGATTGTGCTTCCAGAGATGGTCGGAAAGAACATAGAAGTATATAACGGCAAGAGCTTCGAGAAGGTTGAGATCATGCCAGAGATGATCGGCCACTACTTCGGAGAGTATGCGCTCACAAGGGGTAGAGTTACCCACGGCAGCGCAGGAGTAGGCGCAACCAGGTCGAGCAAGTTCGTGCCGCTGAAGTGAGGTGTGATATTGGGAAAACTGAACTATTCGCGTGAGGCAGAAGGGCGCTTTTCCAGGGCCATGGGTCATGAGCTGCACATCTCACCCAAGCACGCCAGGGAGATCTGCAACCTCATCAGGGGCATGAAGGTGCCCCAGGCACGCTCATATCTGGAAGATGTGGTAACCCTCAAGAGGGCTGTACCCTTCAAGAGGTATGCAAGGAACGTTGCTCACAGGCATGGCATGATCGGCGGAGGCGCAGGCAGGTATCCTCAAAAGGCGGCCAAAGCAGTGCTAATCGTCCTCCAGAATGCCACAAGCAACGCAGAGTACAAGGGCTTAGAACCTGATAAGATGCAGATATACCACGCCGGCACCCTCAAGGGAAGGACCATCCGCGGCTGGATGCCCAGAGCCATGGGCAGGGCCACTCCCAAGAATACGGAAACCGTGTCCGTAGAGATGATTCTGACGGAGTTGGTCTGATGGCCGTTGAGAAGAAGTTCGTACAGGATGGGTTCACCAAGGCCTTGGTCAATGAATACCTGGCCAAGGAGCTCAACCGGGCTGGATACGGCGGCATGATCATGAACAGGACCCCGATGGGCACCCAGATCACAGTCTATGCCGAGAAGCCTGGAATGGTCATTGGAAAGGGCGGAAAGCTGATCAGGAAGATCACAAGGGACCTGGACAGAAAGTTCCACCTTGATAATCCCCAGATAGATGTCCAGGACGTCGGCAAGGGAGACTTGAACGGCCAGGTAGTGGCCAACCGTCTTGCCTCGTCGCTGGAGCGCGGCTGGTACTTCAGGAAGGCCGGTCAGTCCATGCTCAGAAGGGTAATGGATTCCGGGGCCAGAGGCTGCGAGATCATCATCAGCGGCAAGCTTACCGGTCCAAGATCCAGGACTGAGAAGTTTATTGCTGGTTACATAAAGCACTCTGGAAAGCCGGCAGACGAGATAGTGGACAAGGGCTACTCCATAGCAATCAAGAAGCTTGGTGTAATTGGATGTCAGGTCAGGATTATACCCCCTGATGTGACCCCGCCAGACCAGTTCAAGATCATTCAGTTAACGCCAGCGCCAGCACCCGCAGCAGAGGCGGCACCCGCGCCAGCGGCGACGCCGGTTGCAGCAGCACCAGTTGAGGCTGCGCCCGTCGAGGAGAAGAAGAGCGAGCTGGATGAGCTCCTTGGTCCTGAGACTGCATCTGCAGAGCCAGCAGTGGTTGAAGCACCAGCTGAGGCGTCCGGCACAGAGGAAAAGCCCTCTGAAGGCCAGAGCTGAGGTGACGAAAAATGGCGATATTCAAGGTAGATGAGCTGCGGAACATGAGCCCGGAAGAGATCACCACCCAGCTTCACAGCCTGGAGAGCGAGCTCATAAGGGAGCGCGGCCTGGTTTCAGCAGGCGGTGCCCCTGAGAAGCCGGGAAGGATCAAAGAGATCCGCAGGACCATAGCCAGGATCAAGACTATACAGAAGGAGCGCGCCACGTGATCATTACACCAGAGAATATAGCAAGGCATGAGCTTATAGGCCTCCAGGTCGAGGCGACAGGTCCGGGCCTTGCAGGCGTCTCTGGCATGATTGTGGACGAGACCAGGAACACCTTCCTGATCGAGGCTGCGCGCGGAGTGATACGCGTTCCAAAGTCACATGCGAGCCTGGTCTTCACCCTGCCCGATGGCAGGAGAGTAAAGGTATCGGGCTCCATATTGATCTCACAACCCGAGAACAGAATTAGCAAAAGGATTCAGAGAGCGAGGTGGAAAATATGAGGGATATCGGACTGGATGTGAGCGCGCCTACAGTAGCGTGTGAAGATCCGAAATGTCCCTTCCATGGAAGCCTGCCCGTACGCGGCCAAGTCTTCGATTGCGTAGTGGTCAGCGACAAAATGGTCGGCACCGTGGTAGTTAAGCGCGAATTTGAGAAGAAAGTTACCAAGTTCGAGAGATTCGAGAAGAGACAGTCAAAGATCCATGCGCACAACCCACCCTGTCTGGGAGCAAAGGCAGGAGACAAAGTCAAGATAGCGGAGTGCAGGCCCATCAGCAAGACCAAGTCCTACGTTGTAGTGGAGGTCTCAAGATGAGAGGTCATAAGGCCACGATTCCAAGAGGAATCAACACTGGCGCATACCTGGATTGCGTAGACAATACAGGTGCGAGAACGCTATTCGTAATTGCGGTCAACAAGTACCGGGGCGTCAAGAACAGACAGCCCTGCGCTGGAATCGGCGATATGGTAGTGGTCTCTGTAAAGAAAGGATCCCCTGAGATGCGAAAACAGATCTTCAAGGCTGTCATCATACGCCAGAGGAGATCGTTCCGCAGGCCCGACGGCCTAAGGGTTTCCTTTGAAGACAACGCCGCAGTAATAGTGGACGAGGACGGCGTGCCCAAGGGGTCCGAGATCAAGGGGCCCATAGCTAGAGAAGTAGCTGAGAGGTTCTCAAAGATTGCCTCGGCCGCGTCCATTATAGTGTGATGATCAACATGAGTAGTATACAGCCGAGAAAGCAGCGCAAGGAGAGGTACAATGCTCCTCTGCACCTGAGGCAGAGGTACATGCATGCCCCGCTTTCCAAGGAGCTGCGCGCCGAGCTTAAGAAGCGCAGCGCTCAGATTCACAAGGGCGATACGGTCAAGGTAATGCGTGGAGACCATGCAGGAGTTGAGGGCGCAGTAGAGTCCGTAGATCTCAAGAGGTGCATCATAAAGGTGGCAGGAGTTTCCAACTTCCGCGCAGATGGCACAGAGGTCCCAAGGCCGCTGCACCCCTCCAATGTGCTCTTAACCAAGCTCGTCTTGGAAGACGAGAAGAGAGAGAAGATCTTTGGCAGGTGAATATAGGTGACTAGACATCAGAAGAGAATAACCGTTCCCAGATCCTGGCCTATAGAGAGAAAGGTCCATACCTGGGTTCCAAAGATTAGCCCTGGCCCCCACACTGCCGAAGACAGCATGCCCATATTGATGGTGCTAAGAGACATGCTCAAGGTGGCGGACAATGCCAGAGAGGCAAAGCGCGCCATGTACGAGTCCAATGTTCTGATCAATGGTAAGGTCAGGAAGGACCCCAAGTTCCCTGTGGGAATCTTCGATATCATATCCCTCCCGGCACTGAACCAGAACTACAGGATGATGAGAGATTCCAGGGGCATGTTCTACTTCCAGCAAGTGGATGCATCCGATGCCAAGAGGCTTGTTCGGATCGCCAATAAGACCACTATCAAGGGCGGGAAGCAGCAGCTCAACCTGAACGACGGCACAAATATGATCGTCGATGGCGACTACAAGGCCGGCGACTCTTTGATATTATCATTGGATGATGGTAAAATCGCTGACAGGATCGAGTTTAAAGAGGGCAACCTCGCCATGGTCATAGGCGGTCAGCATACAGGCCAGATAGGCAAGCTCAAGTCCATCATCGTGGTCAAGAGCTCCAGGCCCAACAGGGTAGTAATCTCTGGCCAGAAAGAGTTCGAGACCATAGTCGATTACGTGTACATGATAGGCAGAGATGCTCCTGCCATCAACGTCAATGCAGGGGCGGTCAGATGAGCAATGTAATGCTTGAGCCCCGCATAGACAAGGTAATTGTCCATATCGGCGTTGGAGAGAGCGGTCAGCGACTGGTCAATGCCGAGGGCATACTC
>DATMZB010000292.1:0-5796 GCA_035560655.1 Methanotrichaceae archaeon
TAGTAAAAATGCTCAGAGCAAATTTTCGATAAGCTTTGCCTTCGATGGCTTTTTATAAATATTTGATCATCAAAACGTCGGGCATTTATCGCATGCTTCAGGCTCGGAGACAGGGGAGATGAGAATTCCACGCTTCGTCCCGTTAGAGCATACTGGGCATCAACTAATTCTGATAACTGTAATGGCATGAGCAATGTAAATATAAATATAGTCGAGGCACCAACGTTATCTTCGCAGTACGCTTATTCAGGTGACCTCCTCTCATGTCCCCGAAAGAAGAATTTAAAGGAATTGAAAAAATCCATACAGGCATTCCCGGTTTCGATGATATAACGTATGGCGGCCTGCCTAAAGGCCGGACTACCCTGATACTGGGAGGGGCAGGATCAGGGAAGACCGTCTTTGCCCTCCAGACTCTGGTAAACGGGGCGCGAGATTTCGGCGAGCCCGGGATCTTCGTGGCATTCGAGGAGAACTCAAGGCAGATAATAGCCAATGCCTCTACCTTTGGCTGGGATCTAGAAGCTCTTGAGAATGAGAAGCTCTTCTTCGTGGATGCCCGCATGTCCCCTGACCTGGTGATGTCAGGCGGCTTTGACCTGACTGGAATGCTTGCCAGCATCAAGGCCAAGGCCGATGAGATAGGTGCCACGAGGATCGCCTTCGACTCAATAGACGTCCTCTTAACGCTTTTGAACGATCCGGCGGCAGAACGCCAGGAGCTGTACAGGATTCATGACTGGTTCTCAGAGACCGGCCTGACCGGGATCATGACATTCAGGACTGGCAGCGACGAGAACTCTTCAGAGCGCTACGGCTTCATGCAGTTCATGGCTGACTGCGTCGTCGTCCTTTACCACCGCCTGATGGATCGCATCTCCCTCAGGGAGATTCGGGTCGTAAAATACAGGGGTTCGAGCTTCTCTGAGAATGAGTTTCCGATGGTGATAGGTCATCATGGAATTGAGATCGCAAACATTGGGCTGTCCGAGCCTGAGTACGAGGTCTTCACAGACAGAGTATCCACAGGCGTGGAACGTCTGGACTCCATGCTTGCTGGAGGCTATATTCGAGGAAGCAGCATACTGATAACCGGGGCCCCTGGCACTGCCAAATCATCACTGGCGGGAGCCTTTATTGAGGCTGCCTGTAAACGTGGCGAGAGGTCTCTTTATGTGAGCTTCGATGAGTCCGCCAAGGAGATAGTTCGAAACATGGCCTCAATAAATATCCAGCTGGAGCCTCATGTCGAGTCCGGAACCCTGAGGATGTACTCGGCCAGGACTGAGGCCAGGAGCGCAGAAGAGCACCTGATGAGCATAAGGAGGCTCATAGAGGAGCACAGGCCCAGGTGCATAGTAATAGATCCCCTCTCGGCCATGGTCAAGGCCGGAGGCCATATCACGGCACTGGGTGCCGCTGAGAGGCTGATCCACCTCGCCAAGGGCAAGGGGATAACCCTCCTTTGCACGAGCCTCCTTGAGATCAGGGGCAACCTCACGTCCGAGGCTACTGAGATTCGAATCTCCACAATTGCAGACACCTGGATCAACCTGTCCTATGTGCCCCAGGGCGGAGAGAGAAACAGGGCTCTCACCATAGTCAAAGCCAGAGGTACCAGGCACTCCAATCAGGTCAGGGAGCTTATCCTCAGCAATGAGGGCATCACCCTGGCAGATGTATACACCGCCGGAGGCGAGGTCCTCATGGGAACCCTGCGCTTTGAAAGGGAGGAAGCTGACAGGCAGGCGGAAGGGCATGAACGGCTTGAAGCCCAGAGCAAGAAGATAGAGCTGGAGCTGGGAGAGGCAGAGATCAATGCCAAGATGCAGGCCTTAAAGAAACAGCTTGAGGCTAACAGGGCTGAAATGGCAAGGCTGTCCAAGGAAGAAGAGACTCGCAGGACCGGTGGAGAGAGGAAGCTTGCTGACCTCCAGAGGTTGCGCCGTGCAGACCTGGGCGAGGGGATGAGATGAGCACTCAGACTGAAGTGATCAGCATGAGGCTCTATATTGCGGCTGGCACTCCCAACTCAATCCTTGCCGTGAGCAACCTCCAGGCCATCGTGGATGAGCATCTTGCTGGCCGCCACAGCCTGGAGGTAATAGATGTCCTCAAAGAGCCGTCCAGGGCAATAGCTGACGGGGTTTTGATTACACCTATGCTGGTCAAGCTCTCACCTCCTCCAAAGGTCAGCGTAATTGGAAACCTCGGCGATAAAGTGAAGGTTCTCTGCGCCCTGGATCTGGGGAGTGCGCTGAAATGAGCGATGAAGGCAATCCTGGTGACATAGCTGAGCTGATCAGAAAGCTCGCCGAGATCGAGGGAGCCATAGAGGCCTCGGTCTCAGACCAGGTGGACGTTATATTGGATCCGGTGACGTCCACGCCCCTGCTGCTCAGGCACGCCCAGGAGTCTTTGATTGCTGCCAGGGATCAGCTCGAACGAGAGGTCCTGGAGAGGACAGCAGAGCTTGAGAGGACCGTCGAGGCACTGAAGAAGGAGGCGGAGGAGCGCAGAAGGGTTGAGGCGGGGCTGAGGGAGAGCGAGGAGAAGTACCGCACTATCGTTGAGACTGCCAACGAGGGCATATGGACTGTTGATGCACAGCGTAAGACGACGTATGTTAACAGCAAAATGGCTGAGATGCTTGGATATAGCCCCGAGGAAATGATTGGCAGATCAGGGCTGGACTTCACTGATGAAGAAGGCAAAGCTATCTCGGATTTAAAGGTAGAAAATAGGCTGCATGGCATCAAGGAAAGCCATGAATTTAAGTTAATTCGCAAGAATGGCTCGCCTTTATG
Organism: Methanotrichaceae archaeon; assembly: GCA_035560655.1. Lineage (GTDB taxonomy): Archaea > Halobacteriota > Methanosarcinia > Methanotrichales > Methanotrichaceae > DATMZB01. Next base: position 2,808 of record DATMZB010000292.1, read on the forward strand.
GACGATCGTGAGCGCCCAGCCGCTCCTTGATGAGGATGGAAAGTTCGCAGGGTCCACCAGTATGCTCACGGACATCACACAGCGCAAGCGGGCTGAAGAGGCGCTCAAAACTCGGGAAAGCGATCTGGCGCGCGCCCAGGCGGTGGCCCATCTCGGCAGCTGGAGGTGGGACCTGGACAGCGATGTGGTGTCATGGTCCCGGGAGCTGTACCGGATATTTGGCGTCGATCCTATGACCTTCGTTCCATCGAACGCCGCCGCAGAGCAGATGATCCATCCCGATGATAGAGCAATGCACGCCAGGCTGGTAGGAGTCGCAATGACAGGCAAGGCGGTAGAGCCGTTTGAGTCCCGTATCATCCGTCCAAGCGGCGAGGAGAGAGTCGTTCTTGCGAGCGGCTTTGATGTGGAGTTCGATGGGCTGGGCAAGCCAGTGGTTCTCTTCGGGACCATTCTCGACATCACCGATCGGAAGCAGATGGAGGAAGAGCTGCGCAAATCGAGGGACGAGCTGGAACTCCGGGTTGCAGAGAGAACCGCAGAGCTGGTGAAGGCCAAAGAGGCCGCTGAGGCCGCAGCCCAGGCAAAAGCCGCTTTCATGGCCAACATGTCCCACGAACTGCGAACGCCAATGAACGCGGTAATCGGCATGACCAGCCTCCTTCTTGAAGAGGAGATCACTCCTGAGCAGAAGGAATACGTTGAGATCATAAGGAAGGGCGGCGAAGCGATGCTTGCCCTCATCAACGATATCCTTGATATCTCCAGGGCCGAGAGAGAAGGAGTAAAGCTGGAGTATCAGCCGTTTTCCCTCAGAGGCTGTATTGAGGAATCCATGGAACTCGTGTCAGATCAGGCCAGTAAGAAGAACCTGAACCTGGCCTACACCATCAAGTACGGCACTCCAGACATTATCGTTGGGGATTCGGGAAGGCTCAGGCAGATTTTAGTCAATCTGCTCTCAAATGCCATCAAGTTCACGGATGCTGGAGAGATATCCGTATCTATCTCATCCAAAGCCCTTGGAGAGAACAGGCATCAGATCCTTTTCGCCGTAAAGGACACCGGCATAGGTATCCCCCAGGGTAAGATGGACCAGATCTTTCAGCCTTTCACCCAGGCAGAGATGGCCATTAACCGTAAGCACGGCGGCGCTGGCCTCGGACTGTCTATAAGCAAACGCCTTGTGGAGCTTATGGGAGGAACGATCCGGGCAGATTCTACCCCCGGGGAGGGTTCAACGTTCTGCTTTACCATAGAGGCCAAGGCGGCACCGGGCAAGTCCATTAAATCTGAGAGCATTGCCCAACCCATCGAGAACCTGGGCGAACAGCATCCTCTGGCAATCTTAGTGGCCGAGGACAACCCCTCGAACCAGAAGGTCCTCGTGGAGATGCTGAGGAGGATGGGCTACAGGGCGGATGCAGTAGCTGATGGGATAGAGGTCCTGGAAGCCCTGGAGCGCAGGCCCTATGACCTGATCCTTATGGATGTCAAGATGCCTGAGATGGACGGACTGGAGGCTGCTCGCCAGATACGCAAGCTCTGGCCTGATAATGGTCCAAAAATAATAGCGATTACAGCTTACGCTCTGGCTGGGGACCGTGAGAAATGCATCGAAGCCGGAATGGATGATTACATCGCCAAGCCAGTGAAGAAGGACGATTTGGAGGTCATTCTGAGGAAGTACTCAGCGTCACCCCAGAAAGCCTGAACTCACATGATCAACTAACGTCGGGTTTCCAGATTGCTGGCCTTGAACTACCAGGACCCGCCATTCTCTGTCAGGATGGCGCCAATCATACAGCCCGCAACATCATAAATCGCCTCTGCGGCCATCGAGTGCAGTCTTTAGCTCTTCCATATTGAGAGGTTTGACGATATAGTCGTTCATTCCTGCCTGGAGACAGGTCTCTACACTATATAGCAGAGCATAGGCAGTAATTGCAATTATGTATGGTTGCTCTGCAGGCGGCCATCCGGCACGAATCGCCCTGGTGGCCTCTAGGCCGTCCATCTCAGGCATCTGGATGTCCATCAGGACAACCTCATAACGCTGGTTCTCAAGAGCATGCAGAGCCTCTAAGCCGTTGACTGCTAAATCGGCATGATATCCAAGACGCTTGAGCATGGCCTGCGCCACTCTCTGATTGAGTTCATTATCTTCAACGAGAAGTATCTGTAGTTTGTCATTGTCATCATGGCCCATAGAAAACCTCCAAGCGATGTTCTTTCATGCAGTCGCCTGATTCGCTTCAAAGTAAAAAAACTTTGTGGTGTTGGTCTGTAAGCAGCACGAACATATGATACGTTGCAGTGCTCATCATATTTCCCATATCAACTGCAGCCCGATCCTTATCCTCTGGTCGGCTTGATATCATCAAAAATTATCATCAGTTTTCGATCTGACTTCGGCATTAAGCCCTAATTTCTCATGGCGTTTTGTTCTCTGCCTCTGTTGAAAAATTTATTTCTTAGATTTTATCCTTGAGTGAGCTAATGTTGCACAATAGCGACGCAAGATCATCTTTCTTTACTGGCTTTGCGATATACTCATCCATGCCAGCTTCGATACATTTCTCACGGTCCCCCTCCATGGCATAGGCGGTGATGGCTATGATTTTAGGCCAATGAGGACAGCGTTTGCGTATCTCCCGCGCTGCCTCCAGGCCATCCATCTCTGGCATCTGAACATCCATCAGGACCAGGTCGTAAGGCTGGCGTTCGAGTGCCTGGAGAACTTCACGTCCGTCGGCCGCCATGTCAGCCCTGTAGCCCATGCGCCTGAGCATCTCCACGAGAACCATCTGGTTTGAGGGGACATCCTCGGCTACAAGTATTCTCAGAGGCTTCTTCTCTGCGAGGTTTTCATAGGCAGCATTCGCCGGTCTCCCTGAATCTATGAGCTTGCCTGGTGCGACCTTAGCCTCTATGGTGAAGTGGAAGGTGGAACCCACCTTGGGTATAGAATCAGCCCAGATCTCCCCAC
>DATMZB010000293.1:0-4297 GCA_035560655.1 Methanotrichaceae archaeon
TGGGAAAGTCCATGCTTGCTTGCTTTGGCTGACCTGCCATAGCCAGGGCTAAATAGGAAATCTTCTTATATTTATGTCCTGTTTCTTGTAGGGAGGTGGATACATTGAGAAGAGCAATTCAAGCAGCTACCCTAATTCTGCTATTGATCTCTATCGGCTATCCCGCATTGGCTGAGGACAAAGTCCTCAATATGGGATATCAGCCGAGCCTTCACCAGATCGCAGAGATGGTGGCCATGGAGAAGGGATGGTGGGCTGAGGATCTCAAGCCCTTTGGGATTACTGAGGTAAAGGAGTTCGAGTTCCCGACTGGCGCGCCCGAGATGCAGGCAATGCTTGCCGGCCACCTGGATGTAGCCTACGTGGGCACAGCTCCGCCAATCACGGCCATAGCTCAGGGCCTCGATGCCAAGATAGTTGCAGGCGTAAACGTCCAGGGCTCAGGCCTGGTCTTCAGGAATGGCCTGAACTATAACGGACCAAAGTCGCTCGTAGGGCTGAGCATTGCGACATTCCCCGCAGGATCTATCCAGGATCTGGTGCTCAGAAAGTGGCTCAAGGACAACAACATTGATGTCTCCAAGATAACCATCAAAGCCATGACCGGTGGAGATGCAATGACCGCCATAGATGCAGGCAAGATAGATGCCGGCTTCCTGCCATCGCCATCCCCCGAGATCATAGAGGATGAGGGCAAGGGGCTCACAGTGGTGCACTCTGGCAGCATGTGGCCCAACCACGCCTGTTGCAGCGTCCTTGTAAGCGGCAACCTGATCAAGAACAATCCAGACATGGTAAAGCAGATAGTCAAGACTCATATGAAGGCCACCGCCTACATAAACCAGCATATTGACGAGGCTGCCGAGATCTATGCCACGCGGACAGGCCAGGACCTGGACCAGGTCAAGTATGCACTGAAGAACTGGGACGGAAGGTGGATCAGCGACCCCAACCTCCAGATACCATCTGCTATGCAGTATGTAGCAATGGATTATGATCTGAAGTATATTGATAAGGAGCTGACCAAAGAGGACCTCTTCGATACCTCTTTCTACTGAGCCCGGCAGGCTGAGCAGATCATCTGCTCAGTCCCGGATTCTCTCTTTTATTCATCAATTCCTTTAAATCTCCATCTGAGAATCTATTCTTGATGCTTAAGCGAACCGAGCTGGAGAGGTACTCCAGGCAAATAAGGCTCTTTGGAGAGGCCGGTCAGGAGAGGCTGAAATCGGCCAGGGCATTCATAGCCGGAGCCGGCGGACTTGGATCTGCCGTATCCATATACATGGCGGCAGCAGGTTTTGGAAAGATAATGATAGTGGACTGCGATACTGTCGAGCCAAGCAACCTCAACCGCCAGATACTGCACTGGAGCGCCGATGTGGGCCGGTATAAGGCAGAGTCGGCCAGGGAGACCTTGGTTGGAATAAACCCCGAGATCGAAGTGGAGTCCCTGACAGAGACCATCACAGATGAGAATATAGACCGCCTTATGGAAGGCTGCGATCTGGTCATGGATGCCATGGACAACTTCTCGACCAGATATGTTCTGAACAGGGCGGCATTCAGGAGAAGAGTGCCTCTCTTCCACGGCGCCATATCCGGTTTCAACGGCCAGGCAACCACCGTAGTCCCGGGGCGCACTGCCTGCCTCCAGTGCCTCTTTCCAAGCGCGCCCCCTGTCAGGCCATTCCCTGCTGTGGGGGCTACATGCGCGGTCATTGGCGGCATCCAGGCCTCTGAGGCCGTGAAGTATGTTCTGGGCCAGGGCGAGCTCCTGGAGAACAGGCTTCTGCTCTGGGATGGGCTGAGGGCCTGCATGGACGAGGTGGCCTTTGAGCGAAGCCCTGGATGCGGGTGCTGCGGCGGAGGCATGGCGCATATTTAAGTATTCAGCGACATGAATTAGGCGAAGTTGAAAGAGAAGAGATGAGCTAAATGGCAGAAGATGCTCCTAAAAGAGTGCTGCTCATGATGGGGTGCCCCGAGGTGCCTGTCCAGATGAGCATTGTCCTGTACCTCTCAAACAAGCTGTCCAAGGAGGGCATGGAAGTGACAGTGGCCGGTACTGATGCCGCCCTCAAGCTCCTCAAGGTCTCAGACCCAGAGGGACATTATGTCAGGAACACAGTCGATGTAGACCAGCTGATATCAGATATAGTGGAGAAGAAGACAGACTTCGACATCTGCTTTGCATTCATGCACAGCGATGCGGGCGTGGTCTATGCAGCCACCATGAGCGCCATATCCAAGGCCAGGATGTATGCAGTGGTCTTTGGAAAGAATGCTGAATCTTTAGCCGATACTGTGGAGTTCGATGCTCAGAAGATAGTGGCCAAGGCCACACACAACCCCAACCCTCTGAAGAACAAGCTGGATAAGGTGGTGCTGTGAGCTGTGTTGAGCAGATGAAGTACGACCTCCTGCTTGAGAGGACCACATTTAAAGATGCCAGGATATTCATAGAAAAGAACTCGGATGAGGTCTACTATGTCGATCCAGGCTACAAGCTCTTCAAGGATTACCTCATCATTGGAGTCCCGCCGGTGGCCATAGGCGTAAAGGGCAATGATATCCTCTTTACCTATGTTAAGCCCTGCCACGGCACATTCGTCATGAAGATCGAGAGCGTTGAGGAGATCAAGAGGCTCAGGGACAGGGAGCAGGAGAAGATCAAGGCATCACTGAAGGGTGGTCTCAAGAGCGAGAGTTCTAAGCCTGCAGCTACCGACTACCAGCAGCTCTGGGGAAAGTAATTGCGCCCCCGGGTAAAACTCCTTTATTTATGAGATGCATCAGGTGAATCATGATATGAAGGTCAAGGTCAAGGCTTTCGCAAACTTCAGGGAGATCCTGGGAAAAGAGCGTGATGTCGAGGTCAAAGAAGGTTCCGCCATCTATGACCTCTTAGATGAGCTCTGCAGCTCCAACCAGAAGCTGAGGTCTGCAGCCTTCGATGAATCAGGGAACCTCAGGGATTATGTGATCATCATGAAGAATAAGAAGAACATAGACTCCCTGGACGGCCTGGATACCAAGCTCTCCGAAGGCGATGAAGTGGCCATCTTTCCACCAGTGGCCGGAGGCTGAATCCGAAGCGCGAGGGATCTGTGAATGAGGAGATACCATGGTCGAGATCACTGAGCACGACTTCTCCATAGATGACCTGATGAAGAGAGCCAAGAGCGCCGGCGTTGGGGCCGTAGTGACATTCACGGGCACAGTCCGGGATGACGGCATCCAGGGAATGAAGCTTGAGGCCTATGACGAGGTGGCCCTGCCGGAGCTGGTGAAGATCAGGGATGAGGCAGTGGAGAAGTTCGGCCTATCCTTTGCTGAAGTAATACACCGCACGGGCTCTCTATCGGTCGGCGATAACATAGTGCTCATAGTCTGCTCTGCATCACACAGAAAGGAGGCCTTCGAGGGGTGCAGGTACATCATAGAGGAGCTTAAAGTCAGGGTCCCGATATGGAAGAAGGAGCTCAAGACTGACGGCGATAAATGGGTGGGAATGTGACCGATTTTGTTATTGTCCTCTGTACAGCGCCGCCTCATGGGGCTGAGAAGATGGCGAGAGCCCTGGTACAGGAACGGCTGGCTGCCTGCGTCAACGTGTCTTCAGTCAGGTCCTACTTCTCATGGGAGGGAAAGCTCTCTGATGAGCCCGAGGAGCTGATGATCATCAAGACCGAGTCCCGGATGGTAGGCAAGATCAAGGCCAGGATAAAGGAGCTTCACAGCTACCAGGTTCCTGAGATCATTGTGATGCCAATAATAGACGGAGAGAAATGCTACCTTGACTGGGTCTCGCAGAGCCTGGGCTGAAGTACGCACTTCCTGGTCCAAGCATTTGCTGATCTGGTTATTAATTGTTCATAAACTCTGAGGCATTATGGCTAGAGAACTCAACGATAAGGATAAGGAGATATTAAAGAAGCTGATACCTGAGTATGAGGAGATGACAAAAGCTGGGATCGACCTGGACTATCTAAACGTCCTGCCTCCTGTTGCCAACCACCATTCTCAGGGCCTTGCAGACTTTCAGTCCAGGCTGAAAAATCTCTCAGTCCAGGATCTGGACTATCTGGCAGATCAGGTCATAGATGGTGCAGAAAGCCTTGACTGCCTGATGCCGGATTATGCAGATGCGTTCATCAACCTTGTGGATATGAGAGTATCCAAGGACAAAGCCGGGAAGGCCAGGGAGGCCTTTGAGTCAGGCGGCGGATGCGATATCTGATCATCAGGCACTTCAAATAAAGAGGGCTGTCCCCTGATAGGCAGCAATGGCCCC
>DATMZB010000294.1:0-2239 GCA_035560655.1 Methanotrichaceae archaeon
GGGGATAGATGCCCTCAAGGAAGCTGGCCTCCTGGACTTAGAGCCAGTGGAGTTCCGTGGAGATCGCATCAGTCCCAGGGAGTTCTTCCTGGTCCTGGCAGAGCCAAAGCTTCGGCCCCTCCCAGGAGACACAGATGTTTGCGTGATGTGGAACACTGCCTCTGTTGAAAAAGACGGCCAGGAGATCAGGGCAGATTACTACATGTGGGCTCCAGCTGACAAGGCCTATGGAATGTCTGCAATGTCAAGGGTGACTGGATCCTCAGCAGCCATAGGAGCAAGGATGCTTGGCAGGGGAGAGATCAAGCAAAAGGGGATTATACCTCCAGAGGATGCCATTCGGGGGAAGCTCTACGAACGGTTTATTGACGAGCTCAAGGAGCGGGGGATAAGGATCTTTGAGGTCACTAGCGTAAAGCCCCTGCCAGTTTAGCTCTCTTCGATGCCAGTCTGGCTCTGCAAGAGATGAAGAGGATATTCCATTAAGGAAAGACACCGGACATGAAGATAATCACACTGCTCACCGACTTCGGCTCATTTTACCCTGCCCAGATGAAGGGAGTCATCCTTGCCAAGGTCAAGGATGTGACATTTGTAGACATAGCCCACGACATACCATCTCAGGATATACGCTCAGGAGCGTTTGCCCTGCTCTCCACGGCCAGGTACTTTCCCCAGGGCACAATACACCTGGCAGTTGTGGACCCGGGAGTTGGAACACAGCGCGCTGGCCTGGTCGTAGAGAGCGGCGGCCAGCTCTTCGTGGGTCCCGATAACGGGCTGCTCATGCCCACAGCAAGGTCGCTTGGAACTCCCAAGGCCTACAAGATCGATATCAAGTTCGAGTCAAGCATGAGCCACACATTCCATGGCAGAGATATCTTTGCACCGGCTGCGGCAATGCTCGCCTTGGGGGGAAAACCGGAGAGTTTAGGGCCAAGAATTAGGCCCGTGGACCTTGGATTTGGGTCAGCCAGAAAGACTGATCTGGGCCTGGAGGCGACCATAATTTATGTGGACAAATTCGGCAACCTGGTGCTGAACATGAGGAAGCTTCCTGCAGGCCCCTTGGCCCTGAAGGGCATCAGGCTTCGCCAGGTCAACACCTATGCAGAGGTGAAGAGGATCGAACCTCTTATAACCCTTGGGAGTCATGGCTTTGCAGAAATTGCGGTCAACCAGGGAAGCGCTGCAGAGGCTTTTGGCCTCAAAGCTGGAGATCGCATAGTGCTGGAGGAGTCTAACTGTTCGGAATAGAGTTCGTGCCCGATGAGTCTGTCCTAAAGGTAGGATACATGGCGAAGCTGGCTGAAGATGCAGGCTTCCAAAATATCTGGATTACAGATCATTATAATAACAGGGATGTCTGGACCACGCTGGCAGTTTTATCCCTGCTTACCAACAAGATAAAGCTGGGTACCGGTGTCACAAACCCCTACACAAGGAATGTGGCCATAACCGCGTCCAGCATCGCATCGATAAATGAGCTGTCTGGAGGCAGGGCAATACTGGGAATAGGTCCTGGCGACAAGGCCACATTTGACAAGATGGGAATCGACTGGGACAAGCCCTTGACGCGCGTAAAAGATGCCGTCGCAGCCATCAGGGCCTTCCACTCCAAGGAGCAGGTAAACCAGGCAGGGTTCAAGGGCGCCCAGCTCGCATTCAGCTCTGGCAGGATACCCATCTACATCGGGGCTCAGGGGCCCAAGATGCTGGAGCTGTCCGGCGCCATTGCTGATGGAGTGCTCATCAACGCATCCCATCCTGATGACTTCAAGTTTGCAGTTCCAATGATCAGGCAGGGAGCTGAGAAGGCAGGCAGGAAGCCAGAAGATGTTGAGGTCTGTGCCTATGCCAGCTTCAGCGTGGATAAGGACCAGGCAAAGGCAGTGAACGCCTCAAAGATCGTGGTGGCGTTCATAGTGGCCGGGTCGCCAGAGAACGTTCTGGAGAGGCACGGGATTGCACCAGGCGAGGCCAAGGCCATCTCTGATTCGCTGGCCAAGTACGACTTCAAATCTGCAATGGCTGCAGTGACGCCAAAGATGACAGAGGCGTTCTCAATATCCGGAACCCCACAGGACTGCCGCGCTCGAGTGGATGAGCTCTTGAAGACTGGAGTGACCCAGGTAGTGGTGGGATCGCCAATCGGGCCCAATAAGGAGAGCGCAATCAAGCTGATTGGAAAGCAGGTTATTGGAAAATAGACTTGGGTAAAATATGAGAGGGCTCTACA
>DATMZB010000295.1:0-2501 GCA_035560655.1 Methanotrichaceae archaeon
TGCATGGGGCTGTTGCTCAAGGCCGCGACCAGCCCACCCTCCCCTGACTTCCAGCTGGAGGGAACCCCTGCGTATATCGGCCAGATATAGGGCAGAAGTATGGCAGAAGCATAATGGCCTCAGATTCACATGCATTCAAGCCTTATTGCAGTATAATGGGCATACTATCGCCTCCATTGGCCAGCTCAGGCCTGCAATATAAATGCCCCCCCCGGGGACGCAGGTTCAGGGGGACCGGCCACGACCATGAGTGGCAGCCAAGCCCGCTAGCATTTGCCCCAAAACACCATGATTCCTTTTCCGATGAGCTTGGGCTTTGTGATGATGGAGTGTATTACCGAAAACCACTAACGATTGGCGCTATACAGGTTTATGCGAAAATATTCTGTCTACTATCGATTCTTACAAGTTCTCTTTCAGTAGCCCATACCTGCGAGGGACTTTAGTCGACCATATCCGCAAACCTTTCTACTATCCACCTATTGCGCACCTCTGGGTGAAATATTATGCCATATACCGGACTTTCTCCATGCTTGAAGGCCTCCACCTGCCCATCCTTGCCAGCAACTTCTATGAACCTCTCTGGCATGGTAACTCCAAAGTTATGCAGGTGATACCCTTCTATCTGGCGTGGCTGGCCCAGAAGAGGAGTTTCTACCCTTATCTCCAGCTCTTTTAGACCAATGGCTGGCTGGGGCAGGATGCTTCCTCCAAAAGCCAGCCCGATAACCTGCATACCTGCGCAAATGCCCAGCACCGGCATCTTGCACTCCCTTATCCAGGAGAATGATTCCATGTGCTCGACATAGACATTGTCCTTTAGAGCTGTGCCACAGAGTATTATTCCCCGGCACTCGTCATCAGGGCCGTCTTCAGCTATCTCCGTGTAATGCTTTATCTGGCACTCCGCACCAGCGCGCTTGAGGGTATCAGCTATTGGATATACGAACTCATATTGAGATAGTGAATCCATCTCATAGCACAGATCGCAAATGAGGATCATCTCTCAACCAGCCTGGCATCTTCAATGGTGAAGTGGCCCCTATAATTTTCATAGGTGCAGGATGCCCTTGATATCTCTATCCGTTTCTTGAAGAATGGCCCGTCTATGACGAAAGTCTCCAGTTCTCCGCCTTCACCCGAGGGGTTGATCTGGTACCTCTTCTGGAGCTGCTCCAGCTTTTTTATCCTATCCTCATCAATGGCTGCACCGACCCATGAGGCGTCCAGAGGATAGGCAAATACTCCAGAGATGATCACCTTAAATCCCTTGGAGAGGAGCAGCCTCAGATAGTCCACCTGGTTGATCTGCCATAGAGGGTTAAAACACCACATATCCAGATCCCGGCAGATCCTCTGTATCCTGGCTGCCTGGTACACAGACTCTATCGCTCCAGTGACTATCCCCTCAATGCCATATCTCTCCTTGGCGGCAGATATGGCCGATTTCAGGTCATCTAGCTCTTCTTCCTTCAGGCCCTTGGTCTTCCAGGAGAGGAGAGGCAGGCCCATGGCCTCTGCAAGAAGAGCTGTATACTTGATATTGGGAGTATGGAACATGTAGCTCTCCTGGTTCTCGGAGATAAGGGTGATCAGGCAGGCTACAGTATTCTTCTCCATGGCCCGGTAGCAGGCAAATACTGAGTCCTTGCCGCCGGAAAAGAGCACGCCGAGCTTCATCTTGGTTAATAAAAGTCCAGCATTTAAAAAGCTATCTTCGCACCAGAATTCAGGATGCAAGATAAAAATCTCACGCCAGAGCGCAGGCCAGAGATACGGCCTTTGCTCATGGCATATCCTAGTTAGAGCAGATCTACCTTGCCACTGTCCAGATGGTAGCGAGCACCCACTATCTTGAGCTTGCCCTCCTTGACGTACTCTGAGAGTATGGGCTCTGTGGACTTCAGCTGATCTACCACCATCTCGGTGTTGACATCGATGGACTCGTTCAGCAGCTCGTCCTTGGTCGCGGTCTCGTTGGCCTTGGCCACTGCCGGGGCTATGGCCTCTGCCAGGTAAGCTATCTGTCCAGGTGCCTCTCCTCCGGCCACTGCAGCCTTGACTGCACCGCAGCTATCGTGACCCAGCACAACTACGAGCGGGACGCTCAGGTGCTCGGCTGCATACTCTATGCTGCCAATGGTGGCGTTATCCATGACCTCGCCTGCGGTCCGGATCACGAATATGTCTCCCAGACCCTGATCAAAAAGCACTTCTGGAGGAACTCTGGAATCAGAGCAACCCACCACTACCGCGAAGGGGTGCTGGGCGGATACTATCTCAGCACGGCGTTCTGATGACTGATCCGGATGGGACATGCTCCCTGACACGAACCTGGAGTTTCCATCCATCAGCTTCTGCAGGGCCGCATCAGCGCCGATTCCTGAGCTCTCTTCTGATGCTATGGCTGCCATGGCCATGAGCATGGCTATACAGGCAATTCCTAAAAGTTGAGGTACTTTCGTCTTTAACCCTCCTGAGATAAGCCATTAATTCTAGAG
>DATMZB010000296.1:0-2847 GCA_035560655.1 Methanotrichaceae archaeon
ACATTAATCCGCAGGGAGTTCGTGAGTCTCTTCATAGGCTTTAAGATATCAGGGCCAGCCGATCATCATGCCCCACATATTAACCTAAGGCCTGCACCGATATCACGGACTAAAGCCAGCTCTCTCCTTAAAAGCCGCTCGATCTCACCTTCATGCAGGGAAATATATGGTTGGCATCCTCATCAAACAGCTCCAGGCAAGCGCTCGTCTATAGTCATAAATGTCCCCCGCGGACGCGCTTTGGACCAGGGCCTTGAGAGGCCCAGGGCATAGTGCACGGCCCAGAAAGAGCATGGTGTTTCTTCTTTGATTCGTGCTCTCAATTGGCAATCAGAGATTTTCTATCCTGCAAAACCTGATCTTCCAAAAGGCAAATAAACTTGAATTACAAACAGCCGCCTGATATGACCCGCTTCATAGTAGTCCTTGGCACCACATCCCATTCAGGCAAGAGCACCCTTGTGGCAGCCCTCTGCCGCCTCATAAGCAACCGCGGCCTGCGCGTATCTCCCTTCAAGTCCCAGAACATGAGCCTCAACTCCTGGGTCACAGAAAACGGCAGCGAAATTGGAATTGCCCAAGCTGTCCAGGCCTGGGCTGCGAGAGCACAGCCCAGCGAGTACATGAACCCCATCCTCCTCAAGCCCAAAGGTGACAGGACATCTCAGATCATAGTCCTTGGAAGGCCCGTTGCAGACAGTTCTGCAGAGGAGTACTACAGGCACATAGATGAGCTGAAGGGCACCGTAGACCGGTCTGTCAGGGAGCTTGAGAAGGATTATGACTATATAGTGGTGGAGGGCGCAGGCGGGGCTGCAGAGATCAACCTATACGATAGAGATCTCGCCAACATCTACATAGCCCGGCACCTCCAGGCGCCTGTAATCCTTGTGGGCGACATAGAGCGCGGCGGGGTCTTTGCCAGCCTCTACGGCACTGTGCAGCTCCTGCCGCCGGATATCAGGCCGCTCGTTAAGGGCCTGGTCATAAACAAGTTCAGAGGCGACCCGGCAATACTCGAGCCCGGACTGGCCGAGCTTGAGAAGCTGACAGGAGTTCCAGTGCTCGGAGTCATGCCCTACCTGGACCTGGACCTGCCCTCTGAGGATTCCGTCTCCCTGGGCGATAAGCGGCGCCCTCAGGCAGGAAAGGATGACGGGCAGGATATGGTGGAGATAGCTGTGATCAGGCTCCCCAGGATCTCCAACTTCACTGATTTTGAGCCATTGGAGAGACAGGCCAGGGTCAGGTACGTGTCCCTGGGCGAGGACCTGGGCCATCCTGATGCAGTGATCATACCAGGCACCAAGAACACGGTCTCCGACCTTGAGGAGATGAGGCTGAAGGGCATGGACCGCCAGATTTTGGCCCTGGGGGGAATACCAATCCTGGGAATCTGCGGCGGGTACCAGATCCTCGGCAGGGAGATCGTGGACAGCGGCATAGAGGACACTGTGGGGTCCGTGCCAGGCCTTGGAATGCTCGATGCCGTGACCAGGTTCGACCAGTATGAGAAGAAGACCGTCCAGGTCAAAAAGAGGGTTACGGGCGACGGCCCGATACTCGGAAAGATCCGGGGCCAGGAGGTCTCGGGGTACGAGATCCACATGGGAGTTTCCAGCCATTCCTGCCCTTATGCCTTTGGAGATGACGGTGCAGTGGCCGGGGACGGCCTGGTCATAGGCACCTACCTGCACGGCATCTTCGAGAACGAGAACTTCAGAAATGCGTTCCTGGACTGCCTGTACAGCCGCAGGAATATTGAAAGAAAAGATAGGTCAAGGGGCGATGGCTATGACGAGCTTGCCTCTGCCACGGAGCGCTACCTTGACATGGATAAGGTCTGGGCCATGGTGGGGCTGAGCCCAAAACCTTAGGCCATTTTTTAACCAAGAGCCTGGCATCAGAGCAGAGGCCTCTCTGGGACCCTGTCTCCCTCTTTCAGGAAGCTCGTAAGCCCTGGTGAATAGTCGCCAGATCCCAGGTCGTAACGGAGGTCCGGCTGGTGGTGGCCGGTCTCTGACTGCCAGCCCTCGTCCATGAACTCCTTAAATGCCGGCACCTGGTAGTCCACCTCTTCCGGCTTCCACTTCGGGTTGGTGAAATCTGATATGGCCGGAATATTTCTGCCATCATCGATAGCCTCTGGAAGGATGAAACCTGATGCGGTTGGAATCTGGCCGTATATCCTGACCATATTCCACCCCTGGCCGCTGAGGTTGATAATGCCTGGCACGTATCCCGGCACAGCCCACCTGGATAGTGGCTGCAGGCTGTGCTTCATATCGACCTCGTGCAGCGGCTGAGCTGCCGGGATGCCGATGCCAAAAGAACTTGGCGGCAGATCCCGGTAGACGCCAGGATAGCTCAGTCCCTGGCCGGATGAATCAATGCCCTTGATTGGGCGGACCTGGGACAACGCTGAAGAGGTCAGGGCAATGACGGCGATGAATATAATAAGTGCTGATACCGGCTTGGAATATCTCATGCCAGATATATCTAAAGGCATCGAAATATATCTCTTCGCATTCAGATGAGATCTATGTTGCTGGTTGCCATATGATGGCCGGCCTGGCTGTGATAGAGCGGGAGGCCGCTCACATACGGATGGCAGGACCTTGAATACCTGCGCCGCTATGCCTCACAGATCTTCCTCAGAATTTCCGGATATGTTTGCTTACATTTAACAAATTTACTGAGTACCGGATGGCTGCCGGCCAGCTCCTGCATAGACCTCAGCTTAAATAATTGTCTGCAAGCGCTTCATACAAATGCTCTGAATACACCGTTAATTGCATCTGTCAAAAGTATTAATTCAGAAATTCCGATAGCTGGCTGCTTATCCTC
>DATMZB010000297.1:0-2758 GCA_035560655.1 Methanotrichaceae archaeon
GTGTTGAATATTTGATTCAGAGGGAACATGAGACAATTTCTTTCAGCCTATCAGGTGTATTTATTATGTCTCTGCCTTGGCCTGGGGCTCTGCCTGGCCTCGGCCGAGGAGAGCTGCAATCTGACAGGGAATGCCGGCCCAAAACTGGCCGTCGTCGCGGGATCGAACAGTTCTGCAAATAGCAGCACAATCCAGGCATTTTCGGCCCAGGCAGAAGAGCTCAATGCAACTTCGCCTGATGAGAATGCATCGGAATTTCAGGCCGACATATCAAGAGGACCAGGCAAGGCCACTCTGATATCTCCAAAGGGCACTATACGCACCGGCACTACGTCTTTTGCCTGGAGCTCTGTTACTGGGAGCACATCCTACCGGCTCTGGATAGACAGGCCTGGAGTCCATGTCTTTGACCGCTGGTATCAGGCATCTGAGGTAGCCTCCGGGTCCATCTGCTCAGCCATGCCTGCAAAGAAGCTGGACAAAGGCGCATACACCTGGAAGGTCCAGACAAGGAGCGATGAAGGAGAGGGGCCTTGGTCCAATATGATGCAGTTTGCAGTCAACCCGCCGACTCCGCCGGGAAAGGCAGTGCTGATATCACCAACTGGCACTATAAGCGCCAGCACTCCGACATATACGTGGCGAGCAGTGAGTGGGGCGACCAAGTATCAGGTCTTGATAGAGGGGCCTGCAAGACTCGTCATCAAACAGTGGTATAACGCATCAGACGTAACCTCCGGGTCCATCTGCTCAGTTAAGCCCGAAAAAGAGATGGACAAAGGCTCATACACATGGAGGGTCCAGACCAGGGGCGATGCAGGGCTCGGGCCCTGGTCCAGCGATATGAAGTTCGCCGTAACTGACTCCAAGAAATGGACATTCATGGTATACCTGGACGGCGATAATAATCTTGAGGAGTATGCAATATTCAACTTCCTGCAGATGGCATCAGTTGGATCGAGCAGCGATGTCAATATCGTGGCACAGTTCGACAGGATACCGGACTATGATAACAGATACGGCGACTGGATTACAGGCAAGCGGTTCTATATAACCAAGGGCATGACCCCCACACCAGAGAGTGCAGTTGCAGATATTGGCGAGCCTGACATGGGCGATCCCGAGACACTGAGCAGCTTCATAAACTGGACCAAGGCGAACTACCCGGCCAAGAACTATGCACTGATCATGTGGAACCATGGTGGAGGCTGGAGGCATTACATGAGGCTGATACCCTGGGCGGATGATGTCACCAGATCACATGACAGCCTGGCGGGCAAGGGCGTCTGCTGGGATGATACCAGCAATACATTCCTCACCATGCAGGAGGTCGGCACTGCCCTGGCAAGCTCGCCTGTGAGCCTGGTTGACTATGATGCCTGTCTCATGCAGATGGTCGAGGTCTTGTACCAGGACATGCCAAGCGCCCAGGTCCATGTGGGCTCTGAGGAGGTCGAGCCAGGAACCGGCAACCCCTACGATACAATACTTAAGGATCTGACAGCCAGGCCGGTGATGACGCCTGAAGGCCTGGGAAACGCAACAGTCCAGCGCTATATGGTCTTCTATCTGCCGGGCACGGCTTACAGCGATTCCAATGTGACAAAATCTGCAGCGATCGACTCTGCCCTGCCCGGCCTTGTCACGGCGGTCGACGGCCTGTCACAGGCATTGATCAACGTGGAGCCTGGAGAGTATGCTCATATTCAGAGAGCAAGCATCGAGGCAGACCACTATGCTGACCCCAGCTTCGTGGACCTGTATGACTTCGCCAGGCTGATCAAGCTGTATGTTCCAGATGCGGCAGTAGCCGCAGCAGCTCAGAATGTGATGGATAAAGTCAAGGCTGCCGTACTGCTGGAGGCTCACGGCAGTGCCCATGCCCAGGCCCACGGAATAAGCATCTACCTGCCTGAGACATCAACAAACTATCTGCTCTCATATGAGGGCACCAGGTTTGCCATAGATACACACTGGGATGAGCTCCTGAGAAAGCACCTGGCTATAGCTACTGCTTTCAATGAGAACTTCAGAGACAGCACATTCCCTGCCAGCTGGAAGATAGCCAGCGGCAACTGGTCTGTGGACAGCAGCGGCCTGTACTCAGGTGACAAGACAAACAGCTGGCCCAGCGTGTACTGCAATGCAACATTCTCTAACTTCACATACGAGGCAAAGATATTCCGCGGCGGCGACGCCAGCAGCTCGAATGCAAACGACGCCAGCAATCCAAATGCAATTGTTGTCAGAGGCAATCCATCAGTGCGGTGCAGCAATGCATCTAACGGTCAGGGGCAGACATGGGACACTGCATACTACTTCCAGTACTCTCGCGCTGGCAAGTACAGCATCTGGAAATCAACAGGCTCCTGCAACTGGACCTGGATTCAGCCATGGACAGATTCGCCAGCGATCAATAAGGGCAATGCCTGGAATATCCTGAAGGTGAGGCTCAATGGAGCCAGGATATACTTCTACATCAACGATATTCCGGCCTGGTATGGAGCAGACGCATCATTCAGCACTGGAAAGGTGGGTTTGAGCTACTATGCAGGTGAGGGAGCCGGGTTCAGGGCGGACTTTGCCACCCTCATCACAGGCAGCCCCATAATCAATGGCTTCAGATCTGAATCCGAGGGGGTGAGCGAGGAGCAGATGAAGCTCAATGACGAGGCCTTCAACAGGAACTTCAACCAGACCAGAGAGAGCTTTGATCCAGGACTGGGTGCATGAGTTCATAAGATGGGAGGCGGCTGCG
>DATMZB010000298.1:0-4171 GCA_035560655.1 Methanotrichaceae archaeon
GAGCTTCACCTTATCAAGTGCCTGTCTCAGCATCTCCATCTGCATGGGCTTGCTGAGGTAGTCATCCATCCCCGACTCAAGACATCTCTCCTTATCGCCATCCAGTGCATGGGCAGTAATGGCAATGATTCTGGGTCCATCAAGCCATTTCTGCCTTATCATACGAGTCGCTTCAAACCCATCCATCTCTGGCATCTGCACATCCATCAACACCACATCGTAGTCCTGGCTTTTAAGCGCGGCCAGTACCTCAAGCCCGTTGGCTGCAAGATCAGCTCTGTATCCTAGCTTCCTCAGCATTAGCAGAATTACCTTCTGATTCACGGGATTATCTTCAGCAACCAGAATCCTCAAGGGATCGCAAGAAGCTTTTCCTGACCTGGCATTGGTTTCATCAGGAGCCCGCTGAGACAGTTCACTGGCCATAGCATCGAAGAGCTTTTCTGGCTTGATGAGCTCTGCACAGGAGGGACATAGAGCATCCATGCCGGTTTTTCCTGACTTTGCAAGCATCAAAATCCGGGCCTTGCTCATGCCATGAATCTGCAATGCCAGATCCGGGATGTCCGGCAGATTCGTTCCCAGCACGACAAAATCATACTCCGTTCCCTTGCGAAACAGGCTGAGAGCCTCATTTCCAGAGCTGGCTATCTGAACAGCCATTGACCAGCGCCTTGCTATACGGCTGAGGATATGAAGGCTGGACTTCCTGCCATCCACTAGCAGCAAACTCTTGCCACTTAGCGCAGATGGCCTGGTCAACGGTCTGGCTGAAACATCATCAGCAGGAACGCTGAAGTGGAAAGCCGATCCGAGGCCGGGATGGCTCTCGGCCCAGATCTCACCTCCCATCAGCTTGACCAGGCGCTCACTTATGGCCAGGCCGAGGCCAGTGCCGCCAAATCTTCTTGTGGTGGATGCATCCATCTGGCTGAAGGAATGAAACAGCCTGCTTAGACATTCCTCAGGTATGCCAATGCCCGTATCTCTCACTGAGATCTGCAGCCTGCATCTGCCATCGACATGTTGAGCCCTGGCATATACAGTCACCTTTCCTTGCTCAGTGAACTTAACTGCATTGGATAGCAGGTTGAGAAGTACCTGTCTGAGCCTGGTAGGGTCGCCTATGATGAAATCCGGAGCGCCGTCATCTATGTAGTTGAGGATGAGACCTAACTCTTCCGCTCTGGGAGCCACCAGGCTCATGGAGTCCTCTACAAACTCTCTCAGATCTATGAGCCGGCACTCAAGGCTCATCTTCCCACCCTCGATCTTGGAGAAATCAAGAATATTGTTGATCACAGCCAGCAGGGCATCTCCGCTGGACTTGATGGTCTGGGCGCACTCGAGTTGATTCGCGTTCAGACCTGTGTCCATGAGCAGGTCGGCCATGACTATTACAGCATTCATTGGCGTTCGAATCTCATGGCTCATATTGGCCAGGAACTCTGTCTTGGCCTTGGCTGCTGCCTCTGCGGCCTCTTTGGCCCTCCTAAGCTCAGCCTCCAGAATCTTGCGCTCGCTGATATCCCTATCTGCGCCCCGGTAGCCCATTAATGTCCCATCAGGGGCGAAGAAAGGCAGGCCGCTGGTCTCAAGGACCACTCCATGGCCATCCTTGTGAATGCATCTGTTCTCCAGGGAGACGATCGGCTTCTTCTCACTGGCCAGATCCTGGAAGATCGCCTTCACCCTTCTGGCTTCCTCTGCAGACATTACATCAAAAGGAGTTCTGCCGATCAACTCTTCAGGCTCGTAGCCCAGGATACTGCTGAGCTTCGGGCTGGAATAGGTGTAGGTGCCGCTGCTATCTATCTCCCAGATCCAATCACTTATGGTCTCCACCAGGCAGCGGTACTTCTCCTCGCTCCTCAAAAGCGCCTCCTCTGCCTTTTTGTGCTCTATGGCGATCCTGGCCAGGTCAGATGTGCGCTTTATCAGCTGAATATCCCGGCTATCAGGCGAGCTTGGGTCGCGGCGATAGACGGCAAATGTGCCCAGGACCTTGCCAGAGGCAGAGAGAATGGGCTCTGACCAGCAGGATCTCACCCCAGCAATGATTGCCAGATCTCGGAAGGGCGCCCAGTAGGGGTGGGTGAGGATATCTTCCACGATAACTCGTCGCTTGATATGAGCTGCTGTGCCACAGGAACCGGCGCCTTCGCCTATCTCCAGGCCGTCGGCCGACCGGCTGAATGACTCTGGCAGGCTTGGAGCAGCTCCGTGGCGAAGATGCCTTCCATCCTCGTCCATTAGCAGGATGGAGCAGAGCATGGAAGGATCTTCTCTCTCCACAGAGCTTGCAATGAGGTCCAGGACCCTGGCCAAAGGCGCACCTGAGGCCAGAAGCTCGAGGATGTGACTTCTATAGCGTTCTCTTTCCTCAGCCATCCTGCGCTCGGCAATCTCTGCGCTGAGCTGTTCATTGGCCATTGATAGCTCTGATGTCCTCTCCTGGACTACCGTCTCCAGTTCCGATCTGGCCTTCCTCAGTGATTCTTCAGCCTGTTTTCTATCAGTTATATTGCGTGAGATGCCAAGGACTGCATACAACTCGCTATCGCTATTCTTGAGGGGTATCAGGTGTGTATCCTGCCACAGAGTAGAGTCCCCGAACCTCAAGGGATTTTCATAATGGCCAGGTTGACATGCATCAAAGACAGCTTTTAGGTGGATCTTCTGGTGTTCTGATATCTCAGGGGAGAATAGCTCTGATCTCTGCCTTCCCAGGGCCTGGTCCGGGCTGCAGCCCAGATACCTTGCTGCTGCGCCGTTCACATATTCTACTCGGTCATCCTTTCCTATGACGTAGATCATATCCTGAGATGCCTCAGCCAGCAGCCTGTACTTCTCCTCGCTCTTCCTTAAGGCCTCCTCGGTCTCCTTGCGCTCTGTGATGTCCCGGCCTACTGACTGTATCTCGGATATATTGCCAATCTCATCGAAGATGGCACGATCTACCCACTGCTGCCACCGCAATCCCTTTGGAGTGGTCACCTTATGCTCAGTGACTATCACCGGCCTTTCCCGGCTTAAGGAGAGGATTCCCGATGCCATCTTATCTCTATCGCCCTCAAATACCATGGGAAGGAAGCAGTGGCCCATCAATTCATCACGTGTCTTGCCAAAGAACTGGCAGTAAGCTTCATTGACGAAGGTGAGAGTGCAGTCCGGCAGGCAACGGCAGATCAGCTCGGTCTGGTCCTCGATTATGGCATGGTAGAGCTCAGCATTCTCTCGCAGCGTAATTTGTGCATGCTTTGAGGCGGTTATGTCCCTGAGCTGCTCGACTATCAGCTTGACCTCGCCAGTCTCATCCAGAATGGGATACGACCTGCAGTCCAGGTAAACTCCTTTCTCGGGTACGTACTTCTCTATGACCTCAAGCCTCTTGCTCTTCAGAGCGAGGCGAGTGGCACATAGCTCGCACTCATTGTGCCAGCCCATGAGCTCATAGCATTTTTTTCCGACGACCTCCTCTGGACTCTTGCCGAGGAAATCGTATCCTGCCTTGTTGTAACGCTGGATGGTATGGTCCGGAAGCTGGACCGCAATTATGTCCTTGATCTCATCCAGCGCGCCCTCTAAGATTAACCTTCTGTATATCAGCGCTTCTTCGGCCTTCCTGCGTTCGGTGATGTTCAGGCCCAGCCCAACTATCTTCTGGAGCAAACCATCGTGGTATTGATTGGCAGTGTTCAGATCCAGGGTTACCTTGGAGCCATCCTTGGACCTGAGCTGCAGTTCATAGCCGGTTATATCTCCATCTTTCAGGCGCTGATAAAGCTCCTCGATCTGGCCTTTTTTATTGGGGATGATAAGGCTGAAGAAGCTCGATCCCAGGAGCTCGCCTATCGGGCAACAGATGGCCTTCGCCAGCACATCATTGATGGAGAGGATGGTGCCATCTGGTGCCAGTTCAAAGGCTATTATAGGCAAGCGATCCATGAGGTGGTGCTGTATTTCAGATTCTCTAATAGATGCCATATCTGAGCTTTCAGTGTCCAGGTCTGCCGAGCCTTCCAAAGCACCTGCAAAGCCTGCTATCGATACTTTAGAGGTATTCCTGGCATCCTTTGAATGGGCGCTATGATCATTCAAATTGCTGTTGAAGTCACCACCTCCTGGTCTTTTAATATATCCTGCTTAATCTTTTATATGTCTCCTACAC
>DATMZB010000299.1:0-2618 GCA_035560655.1 Methanotrichaceae archaeon
CCAGTCTACCGCCCTCTTATCGGATTTGACAAGGTGGATGCAGAGAAGATTGCAAGAGAGATAGGAACCTTTGAGCCCTCCATACTTCCGGCCAGCAGCTGCTCAGCAGTTCCATTCAAGCCATCTACCAAGGCCAAGCTGGATATGATACAGAAGATAGAGGAGATGCTGGAACGGGAGATGCTGGAACTGGGGTCTGTAACCTGATCGATTCATCCAGGTCCGGCCCTCTCCCGCGGGCCTGGTCGCAGTCGCAATAAGCTTTATCTATTTGATCAAACGGTCTCGCTTTTGATTAACGTCGGGGTGCCTTTAAAGAGGCGTAGGAATTTAGAGATATGGCGTCAGAGATTTTCGCCTACATAGGAGATCGCGAAACGTTATGAAGATCAATGCATCAGATATGCTGGAAAGGGTCAGGACGCAAAAGCCCTTGGTACATCACATCACTAACTGGGTAACCATCTACGATTGTGCTAACATCGTAAAGGTCTTTGGAGCCTCGCCGGTCATGGCGCATGCTGTTGAAGAGGTAGCTGATATGGCAGGCCTCGCTTCTGCCCTGGTCTTAAACATAGGGACTCTGACAACGGATGTAGTCGAGGCCATGAAGCTGGCAGCAAAGAGCGCAAACCGAAAGGGCATTCCTGTGGTCTTTGACGTCTGCGGCGCAGGCGCTACCAGGTTCAGAGATGATGTCTGTTTTGAGATCCTTGGCGAGGTCAAGATAGACATAGTAAAGGGCAATGCCTCAGAGATCGCCCGGATCGCAGGCGAGAAGGTCCAGACCAAGGGCGTGGATGCAGCAGCAGTTGAGAAAAACCTGATGGAAGTGGCCTCAGACCTGGCCAGGAGAAGGAGGCTCACAGTCGTCATCACAGGCCCCGAGGACATCGTGGCAGATGATAAAAGGACTGTGCTTGTGAAGAACGGCCATCCCATGATGGCAAATATTGTAGGCACTGGATGCATGGCCACATCGGTGATAGGGACTTTTGCGGCTGTAGAAGATGACCTGGTTGCTGCATCCGCTGGAGGGCTGGTCTGCTATGAGATCTGCGCTGAGATCGCTGCAAAGACAGCTCAGGGGCCGGGCTCTTTCAAGGAGAAGATGTTTGATGCCGTGTACAACCTCGATGCCGATACCATAAACAGGATGCAGAGGGTCGAAGAGTGAAGGGATACTATTTCATAACTGACTCAGGCCTGTCCCGGGCGGGGAATATCAGCGATGTTAAGCAGGCAGTGGCCTGTAGTGTCAGAGTTGTTCAATACAGGAACAAAAATGCTGAGACCAGGGAGATGTTCGAGGAGGCTCTAAGGCTTAAGGAGATATGCAGAGGCAGGGACGCGGCATTTCTGATCAACGACCGCGTCGACATAGCGCTTGCAGTAGACGCCGATGGCGTCCACCTGGGCCAGTCGGACATGCCCTACCAAGCGGCCCGGAGGCTGCTGGGCCCTGAGAAGATAATAGGTTTAACAGTCCACAACCTCTCTGAAGCTCTTGAGGCACAAAGGCTTGGTGCTGATTATCTTGGAGTATCTCCCATATTCCAGACAAAGACAAAGCCCGATGCAGGAAAGCCGGCAGGCATTGCACTCATTGAGGAGATCCGCCGCCAGGTTCAGATTCCCTTGACGGCTATTGGCGGCATAAACCATTCCAATGCAGCCGAGGTCATCAAGGCCGGAGCAGACAGCCTCTGCGCCATATCATGCGTTGTGGCCAAAGAGGATGCGGGCGCTGAGATCAAGAAGTTCCAGGAGATGTTCAAGGCCTTTGGAGAAAGGGATCTAACTGCTGACCTTTGAGGAGAATGGATAAATCCAATTTTTATCCATCATTCCTGTGAATGATGAATACGAGCACGGATATAGGGATGACGAATACAAGTAAGAATGAATATAGGCAAAAATGCAAATCCAGAAACGGGTGATGGCATGGAAGATACAAGACCTAAGTTCGTATTCACCTGCCAGAGGTGCGGTCGGTGCTGCGAGCGTGAGCAGGGAGTTGCAGTCTATCTGAGCGATATCGAGAGATGGTCGAGGGTTGGAACCATCTACCAGGTATTTCCAAGCCTTTCGATCTCAAGCGATCCCGGATCGATATCCATGAGGCTGGACGTGGAAGAAGGCCGGTGCAAGATGTATGATGCAGAGAGCAAAGAGTGCAGGATCTATGAAGATCGTCCCATTGCCTGCCGGGCTTATCCCTTGAAGCACGACGGAAGCGGCTTTCTCCTCGGGGATAAGGAGTGCCCCGGACTTGGCAAGGGCGAGATGAGCAAAGAGGCCTTGCAGGAGATAAGGAGCGCTGCATCAGAAGAGCACGAAGATGAGGCCCGCACTGCTGCAGTCCTTCCAGCGCTCCAGGCCGTGCTCTTGAAGGAGATGACCAAGCAATCCGAGGAGGCCTACAGCAAACTGAGCGATGAAGAGAAGGCCAAGCTCGAAGAGATCCTCAAGAAGGACAAGTAATCCTGTTTACCTTTGCATACAGGAGCTGGTCAAGGATCCTTCCATCCTTGACGGCATTTGCTTTAAGGACCCCTTCACAGGCAAATCCGGCCTTCTCAAGCACTCTTGCAGAGGCAGGATTGGTGATATAGGGC
>DATMZB010000300.1:0-3491 GCA_035560655.1 Methanotrichaceae archaeon
GATTAACACCGTAATAAAATTAATGGGGTTATAGCATGGAAAAGAAGATGATCTGCAAAAGATGCGGGACCGTGAACTTCTGTGATGCTGATAAGGTGTATGATGAGAATGGAGATTGGGTAGATTGTACTCTGCCACACAACTTCGAGTGGCGTCTGCCCGCAGGAAAGATAACCCCTGTAGTCGGAGATCCCATATACATCTCAGGCAATGGAGAGCGCCTCTCCCGCCAGCAGTACATAGTCAAGTATAATATAGATCCAGAGATTGCTTATCAGATGATGAGAAACGGCGGGATCAGGGAGCATATGAGGATAACCAATGAGATGAACTTCCAGGGCAGGATCGGGTTCCTGGCATCGCTCCGGAGGCTGGTCTCCAGGTAGTGCTCCGGACCGAGAGATGATGATGCTATGAGCTGGGCGATGGTCAGCTCAAAACCCCACCCTCCCGGAGCATTTTTTGTGGTGGTTCGGCATCGCCTCGCCGGGCAGATGCGAACTGGAATGCATGAAGAGCGCTGAAAAAATTGATCGATCTCATAAAGCGATTATTAAAGGCCGAAATTCTATGCCCGGTCTCCTCCCTCTCAGGGCATAGAATTGAGCCATATCAATCAGATCAGATTATGCGCCGGGTCTGTTAGCCGTTACCGTTCCCTTTTCTATCAGGCTATCGCCTATGTACTCCTCATACCCGCCTGAGAATGTGCTCTTGCCCGGTCCAAGGTCTATCATGTACTTTTTATCGGGTCCAGTTCGCTCAACCTGGGTCAGCTTTGCCTCAAGGCTTAAGCCGTCATCTGAGAGAGACCCGGTAGCCGTCAGGGGCGAGGTTATGCCCTCCGCCACAAGGCTTCCATAGCCCTGGAGCTTTCCTCCTGACTGGATCAGGATCATGTCAAGATAGCGGCTGCGGCTGTCATTGAGCCTTATGGCCCACTTCCCTGATATGTCCGGGTATGCCTGAGATTGGGCGACCTCGGGCTCTTTTGGCCCATCCTCCTTCTGGGCTGCAGCAGCAGCCTCTGCGCCCTTGAGCGGAGTTGCATCTTCAGACGTGGCATTGGTGATATCATCGAAGGCCGGGTCCGCAAGGAAGTCGTAGCTGTTATCCGGCCTGACTACCCACTTGCCGCACCCTCCTGCCGATGCCGAAAGAGGGAGCAGGGAGATGGCCAAAAACAAGATAAATACAATTCTGGCATTCATCTCTCTCACGGCCTGCGTGCAGTGACATTGCCCGCGCCCATCAGCTCTTTGGATGCATATGCCTCATAGCTGCCGAGGAGCATCTTATTGACTGCAGTGAGGCTCATCTTGTACTCACGTTTTATCTTGTTATCAACATAATCTGTGACTATTGATTTTGCATCCAGGTCAAGTGCATCTCCGTCAAAAGTGCCGCTCATTGTCAGAGGTATCTTGGTGCCGTCTTCCACAAGGCTTCCAGATCCCATGATGGTCTTGCCTGACTGGATCAGCACCAGATCCATGTAGTTGCCTGAGCTCTCGCCCAGATCAACTGACCATTTGCCGCTCACGTCTGTCATCGATGCTGATGAGGATGCAGAAGCGGATGCTGATGTGGATGCAGGCGAGTTAGATGTGGCTATAACAGTCTCGTTAGAGCTCTGATTTTGGGTTGAGCTGTCATTCCAGGCCACGTTCTGTGCAGAGCTGCTTATTGGCTTTGGCATCGGGTCTGGCATATCCATATTAGGCTCAGACTTGGGTATGCTGATTTGCCTCTCATCAGGAGCTACCTTGGATTTGGAGCTGGTCTGAGACGTGCTTGCAGCTGAAGCGCTTGCGGGTGGCGTGTAGCCCTGCTCGCGGGCTGCAACATTGAAGTCGGGGTCGTTTCCCACGACGTCATTGCCCAGCCAGTTGGTGCCACAGTTTGCGGCCGTGGCATGGAAGGAAAGGGCTATGATCGCAACAATGAAAAGTAGAACTAGCTTGAATCTCATTTTTGAACCTCCACCGTATGCTGGTAGGCCTCCTAACAGCTTTAAAGATTACCCCCAAGGCCCGTGCCGGCTCTTCGAACTCAAAATCATGCAGATTGCATCAATGAAACTATTGATAGATGCCATTTGATCAAAAGGCTAATAGCGATATTTACGGGCTTCCTCCCATGGCTGGAGTCAAGGAGGGTCCGCCCTGCTTTTATCCTGATGTGCCGGCCTCAGACCGGCAGCACCGGGCTTAAGGATTTATCATGCTCACTTGACAGTGATCACCTGGGGTCGGGAAGGCTCTTGACTGCCTGTTTCAGGAGTTTCTCCCAGGATGAACCTCTCAACCATATCTCTGGCAACCTCATCTGGGTACTGGATGGGCGGATGCTTCATGGTATAGGCGGATATCTCAAGCAGTGGCCCGCCTATTCCCCTCTCAAGGGCGAGCTTTGAGACCCTTATGGCATCTATTCCGCACCCTGCACTGTTGGGCGAGTCCTCGACCGAGAGCCTGAGCTCCAGGTTGATTGGTATATCTCCAAAGATCCTCCCCTCCATGCGCAGGAAGCAGATCTTGTTGTCCTTCTGCCATGGCACGTAATCCGAGGGTCCTATGTGGATGTTATCATCAGCAAGCCTTGAGTCGAGCACAGACTGCACGGCCTCAGTCTTTGATATCTTCTTCGACTTGAGCCTGTCACGGTTGAGCATATTTAGAAAATCTGTATTTCCGCCGATGTTGAGCTGGTAGGTGCGGTCCAGCGTCACTCCCCGGTCCTTGAAGAGCTGGGTGAGCGTCCTGTGAACTATGGTTGCGCCTATCTGGGATTTTACATCATCCCCAACTATCGGCACCCTCTTCTCCTCGAACTTCTTGGCCCAGGCCGGATCAGAGGCTATGAAAACAGGCATGCAGTTGATGAATGCAACTCCGGCGTCCAGGGCAGACTGCGCGTAAAAGCGCGTGGCCTGCTCAGACCCTACAGGCATGTAGTTGATTAAAACGTCCGCGCCGCTATCCTCCAGCTCGCGCTTGACGTTGCAGGGCTTTACATCCGCTGCCCTGAAGCGCTTATCCTCTGGATAGTTCATCATATGGGGAGCCACGCCATCCAGCACCGGCCCCATCTTGACTTCTACGTCTTTTTTTGGAACCTCAGGATAAAAGACTGCAGTGCAGTTCGGTGCAGCAAACATGGCCTCGCTCACGTCCTTGCCAACCTTGCGTGCATCGATATCAAAGGCAGCCACAATATCTATATCGCCAGCTCTGTACCCGCCAATATCGTAATGCATAAGGCCGATGCAATCTTTCACATCTACATATTTGTAATACTCAATTCCCTGGATCAGAGAGCTCGCGCAGTTTCCTAAACCTGCAACTGCCATCTTTATCTTTTTCAACCTCTTTTCCCCTCCTGGGTCAAGTGAAGCTTATGAGCCGGATTTTGAAATCGCGGGTTCGTATCGCTTCAGGACGTATATAATCCTATAGGCCTGCGGCCTTATAAAAGTAATTTTTATAAGG
>DATMZB010000301.1:0-2294 GCA_035560655.1 Methanotrichaceae archaeon
CGAATTAACTGTATGATGTATATTGATCTCAAGTATTAAGGCTAAGCTGCTGAGAATTTTGCCCAGAATGCATTTGAGCTCATCAACGGCTCTATCCTGAAGGTCCGGTCTGGCAATTTCATCATTAGCCAGGACATCAGCTTTACAAAGGACTGGATCGCAGGGCTCATTTCTCGACCAGCACCCTCACGGAAGCGCTTCTGTTTTTTGTTCCGTTCATGGCGCTCAAGGTATATATCGTGGTCTCTGCGGGCATCACTTTTCTCTGGCCATTTAGCTCAACCATTCCTATTCCCTGGTCTATTATCAGGCTCTCTGCGCCCACAACGCTCCAGCTAAGGGTTGATGACTCGCCAGGCATTATAGTCACAGGATTTGCCTTAAAGTACTCAATTACCGGGTAGGGCGATGAGAACATGTTCAAAGCCAAGATCGCCCCTCCAAGGAGGATCAGTATGGCCGCGATCTCAATGATAATTCCCTTGGGCGTAGACCAGAACGACTTCTTTCTCTCCCAATAGTTTATCTGTGGCATCGTGTCCAAAAGAGGCAGCCCAGATATTAACCTGTTTGCCTGTTTTACCAAATATCTTCGGTAAATTATATCTCTGCGACATTGATTCTGAGCTAAGTTTCTCATGCAGTTATATGGGGTCGATGGGCAATATATCAATGCCTAAACAGAGGCTTGCTACCCATTATCTTGCCCCAGGCGATACTACAGTCCCCCCCTCTCCTGGGGCAACCCTTTTATTCGCTCTTAATATTCTCTTTGCCCTTCCCTCAGAAAGAATTTTGAAAATGATCATCGAATCAACAATTCTATGATAGATCATGACTCTCTATTTCAGAACATACTATTTTTACCATCGATATGCAAAGCGCCTGATTTCTTATAGCCAGCTAGTATAGCGATATATCCATAATGCTTATATCCTGCAAACCAAAGCCACATCCATGAAATCATCTGGTATATGCACGATCATATTCCTCCTGACAGCTGCTGTTTTTTCCGGCATCTGTGTCGCAGCTGATCAAGGAGCGTCAGGCGGCGTATCTCATGCCGATCTGGCTGCTTTTGTAGACCAAGCAGCTGCTTATGCAAAGGACAATGGAAAGGATAAGGCCATAGCCGAGTTCAATAACAACAAATCTGCCGAGTTCATCAAGGGTGAGCTCTACATCTTTGCCAATGACTTCAATGGCATAGCTCTGGCTCATCCTTACAGGCCTGATTTCGTAGGCAAAAGCCAGATAGACCTTAAGGATGTCAATGGAGTAACATTCATCAAGAACATGATCAACGTGGCCAAAAGAGGCGAAGGATCTGTCTATTATGTCTTTGCCAACCCAGCCCATGACAAGAAGCAAGAGCTCAAGCAGGTCTATGTAAAGAAGATAGACGATAGCTCGTATCTGGGTTCTGGAACCTATATCTCCCAGGCGCCTGTAAACTTCAGCCAGGAATCCAGAGATGAGCTAGTTGCCCTTGTGGAACAAGCCCAGAAATATGCAATCGATAATGGAAAGGAAAATGCCCTGAAGGCATTCAATGATAAGAACGGCCAGTTCATCAAGGGAGACCTCTACATCTTCGCCTATGACTTTGATGGAAATGTGCTGGCTCTGCCATACCAGCCCGAGCTGATAGGCAAGAACAGAATGGATCTTCAGGACCCCAATGGCATCTCATTTGTCCAGGATTCTGCGGACATAGCCAGGAGCGGAAGCGGTTTCACCTATTATATATATGCCAACCCTGCCGAGAACATGGCTGAGATGCTCAAGCTGAGCTATATCACTAAAGTTGACGATACATGGTGGCTGGGCGCTGGAATCTACGCAAAGTGAGGACAATATCCAAGAATTAAACAGCCCATGGCGGTTAGCAGTCTTACTGGGCTAAAATCATTTTTATCACTGTACTGTCGCTGGTTTCTAGCTTATCCGTAAATGGCATATCAAACATCATCTAAATCATACTGATCTTATCTGGCATCCCTTTAATGATTGAAGCCAGAAGGGGGTCATCTGTATCTCGATCATGAAGCTCTCTGAAGATCCGAACTATCACGTCCCTTATGGTGCTTCCATCCAGATAATCTTCACCCCTTTTTGGAAGGACCATGAGTATCATCTCCATTGGAGAGGTTCCATGGTATGGCGGGAGCATATACCGTATGCCCTTAAGCTCCTTCATTCCCAATCCCCTATAATAATCGACCCTCATCATCTTAATTGGATCTCTATCCAGGTAAGGACTCTCGACCTCTGCCAGCAGGTACTCGAATTTC
>DATMZB010000302.1:0-3721 GCA_035560655.1 Methanotrichaceae archaeon
GGCATAGACCATGTTGTAGTAGCCCATGAATATTTTTGGGATATCCACATCTATGTCGGCTATGGTCTCGAAGTACAGGTCAGTGTTCATTCCCGCCTCAATCGCCCTCTGGGCCGCAGCCTGAATTACTGGACCATCCGCTATAGGGTCTGAGTGAGGCAGCCCAAACTCAATGATGTCGGCACCTGCCCGGCTCAGCCTTAAAGCTATATCCTTGGTCGCCTCAGAGCTTGGATCTCCAGCACAGATGTATACAATGAGCAGCGGCCTGCTTAAAAACGCCTCAGAGATCTTCATATGACATCACCGTAGCCAGATCTTTATCTCCTCTTCCTGATACATTGATTATGGTCAGATCACCAAGGGTTTCAGGATTCTTCAGGGCATAACCTATCGCATGAGCCGATTCCAATGCAGGAATGATCCCTTCCATCCTGGACAGTCCCCTGAATCCCTCAATGGCCGTCTTGTCATCGGCCATGGCAGGCGTGACCCGTCCTATCTCGGATAGGTAAGCCAGCTCAGGGCCCACTCCAGGATAGTCAAGGCCTGCAGCAACTGAGTATGACTCCAGTATCTGGCCGTATGGGTCCTGGAGGACCTTGGTCAGTGCACCGTGCAAGACGCCGTCGTCTCCACAGCCAAGGGATGCGCCGTTATCTGCGGTCTTGCTGGTCTTGAGCATCCCCCTGCCTCCGGCCTCGACGGCTATCAGCCTTGTCTCCTTCTGGTCCAGGAAGGGCGCAAATATTCCCATGGCATTGGACCCGCCTCCAACGCAGGCCACTATGGAGTCCGGCATCCTGCCCTCAGCCTGCATTATCTGCGCTCTTGCCTCCTTTCCTATCACTGACTGAAAATCCCTGACCATGCTTGGGAATGGGTGAGGTCCTGCCGCAGTTCCGAGCAGGTAGTGAGTGGTCTCATAGCTGGCTGCCCAGTCCCTCATGGCTTCATTTATGGCATCTTTAAGCGTCCTCGAACCTGATGAGACTGGTATCACCTCTGCCCCCATGAGCTCCATCCTGTAGACGTTCATCTTCTGGCGCTCGATGTCGACCTCGCCCATGTAGACCTGGGTCTCAAATCCCAGGCAGGCGCCAACAATTGCCGTGGCCACACCGTGCTGTCCTGCTCCAGTCTCGGCTATGAGCCTGGTCTTGCCCATGGCCTTGGCTATCATTCCCTGGCCAAGAGTGTTGTTGAGCTTGTGAGCTCCTCCGTGGACCAGGTCCTCTCTCTTGAGGTAGACCTTCCTGCCAAGAGCGTCGCTCAGGGACCTGGCGTGATATAGCGACGTCGGCCGACCTGCATAGTTTTTGAGCCTGCCTCGAAGCTCTGATAGGAACCCGCCATCACTCATCAGGCGCTCATAAGCCTCAGCCAGCTCTGACAGCGGCTGGATCAGGGTCTCGGGCACGAAGTGCCCGCCATACCTTCCAAATTTAATGGATCTTGCAGCCTCGCATCTCAAGGGATCACCGGCATGATGTTCAATTTAGTACTATAATGGATAGAAAAGTACATTATATATAAGCTTTGTCCAGCGATCCTGGGCTACTCTAAGAGGTCCTCCGGAAGATCACCAGTCAGGTTCTCTATCTTTTTCTCAGCGCAGTCAAGCCTGGCATTGCATAGCTTGATCAGTCCAATGCCTCTCTCGAAGAGGGCCAGGCTCTCCTCCAGTGTGAGGCGTCCCTCCTCAAGCTCGCCCACAATGCGCTCCAGATCATCGAGCGCCTCTTCCAGCTTCAGTTCAGAATCTTCCGGCATTTACAGCAACCTTCTCTTGACCCTGCAGCAGAGCTTGCCGTCTGCAAAGACGACCTCTATCAGCTCTCCGGGCTTTGCAGACCCTGCGCTTGAAACCAGCCTTCCCTCAGGCGTCCTGGCCAGGACATAGCCCCTGGATAGAGTGGCCAGAGGGCTGACTGCAGCAAGCTTTCCTCCTGCCAGCTCCATACGTCCACGAAGCATCTGTACCCTCTGCAGCTCTGCAGACTGCATGTGCTCGGCAAGATAGTCCAGCCTCTGGCGTGACTCGCCCACAAGGGAGTACATCCTCCTGGTAGATAGGCTCCTCTCCAGATACTCCAGGCGGTTCTTCTTCAGCTCAGCGCAGGCATAGAGGGCTCGTATCATCCTCTCTCCAATCTCGGCGAGCCGGACTGATATCTCCTCCACGTCAGGCACAGCCATCTCGGCTGCGGCGGTCGGGGTCGCAGCCCTGACATCGGCCACAAAATCGGCTATGGTCACATCGGTCTCGTGGCCTATGGCAGATATCACTGGGCAGTCGCACTCATATATCGCCCTGGCCACCGACTCGTGGTTGAATGACCAGAGGTCCTCAACAGACCCGCCGCCCCTGCAGACTATGACCACATCAGCCCTGCCCTTCAAGGCTTTTATGGCCAGGGCTATGCTCTCTGGAGATCCATCTCCCTGGACCAGGGCAGGGGAGATGATGATCCTTGCAGGGTATGAGCCTATGATTTTCAGCACATCCCTGAGGGCAGCACCGTCTGGTGAGGTGACAATTCCAATCCTGCCCGGATACTTAGGCAGATCCCTCTTGTGCTCCAGGTCGAAGAGGCCTTCAGATGAGAGCTTCTTCTTCAGCCGCTCAAACTCCAGGTATCTAAATCCAAGGCCTGAGTCCAGCTTGATCCCGCGAGCTATGAGCTGGGCCTGGCCCCTTGGCCTGTAAAAGTCTATATCGCCGAAGACCAGGACGTTTTGTCCGTCCTCAAGCTCAAATCCCAGACGGCCGGCAGCAGCGCGGAAGAGGGCGCAGGAGATCTGGGACTCGCCGTCCTTCAAAGTGAAGTACCTGTGGCCGGAACGGTGGTTGACAACATTGGAGAGCTCACCCCGGGCCCAGAGGTCATGGAGCCTGGCGTCAGTGTCAAGCCGCTCCTTTATGCGGCCGTTAAGCTCTGAGATGGTGAATATGCGGCTCAAGCATCCTAAAGTGAGATGTGGCCCGATTAATAACTATCTGTCATACCTATCAGTCAGACAAACAGAAGCTGCCAGAGACAATCCAGCATAGCTAAATCTCAGGCATTCAGGCGGCTTTGATGATATTGAAGAACGGCACAAGATCTGCAGAACTTTCTCAAATATATGCCAAAGATTTATATACTCGGCGCATCCCTTTATCGGAATACTCGCCCAGATATACATCTGCGGGAGGGAGTAGCGTGAAAGCACATATTCAAAAGGGTGGAGGTAGTAGATGCCGCCTCTTACGAAGGTAACTGTGGGCAGCCTGCTTGTAGCTGCTGTCCTGCTCAGCTCGCTGGCAATCGTTGCAGTTGCCACTACGGATTTGAGCGTAGACCCGCCCGTGGTAAAGCCGCTTGATAAGCCCACATTCCACATAAAGATCTCCAACATAGGGGAGACTCCCCTAGACCCGGTCAAGGTTGTGGATACCCTGCCAAAGGGGCTGAAATACATCTCTGATAACAAAGGGGGGCATCCTGAGGGCGACCAGGTGGTCTGGGATAATGTAAGCGCTCTGGATATTGGAAAGTCGATACAGATTGATGTGCTCACTCAGGTGGATGAATGCGCCCGTGGAGAGCTCAACAACCTGGTGAACGTCACAGGAGCGCCTCCCACGGGTTATGCCATCAGCGACAGAGATAACCGGAGCATAATAGTGGTTACACCCAAAGATCGATATGCAAATTCTGAAAACATAGATCATCTG
>DATMZB010000303.1:0-2596 GCA_035560655.1 Methanotrichaceae archaeon
CAGGTCTTTAGCTCTTTTTTGGAGTCTGCTAAGTATCTCCAGGCTTGTATTATTCACCTTCACTTCCAGGAGATCCAGAAGTTCGAGCGTATCCTTAACAAGCATTCTTGAAACACCATCTAGACCCGTTCCGAGAGATGCTTTAATCAGCTCTCCCTTTTTCTTGACTTTCCCAGAAGGTATGCTCTCTATAATTTCATCAATATCTCTAGATTCAACCAGGCCGTCCAAGATATGCCTGCCGGATTTTCCAAAGATATCTGAGATATTTGAGCTGAACGTGATTCCACAAAGTGCCAGATACTTATGAATTCTATTCCTTAGTTGTGTCCGAGTCTTAATATATGCTGATCTGGCTCGGGTCATAATTCTTAGGTCTCTATCTTCTTTGGATAGCACTCTTGACCTCTTAATTTTACCATCTAAGCAGTTACCTGCAATCCATTTAGAATCATTAGCATCTGACTTGTTCTTTGGAATACCCTTAATCATCCAGGGATTCGCCACGATGGTATCAATGGATGGATTCAAAGCATCGTAGACGGGAAACCAATAAACACCAGTGGCTTCAAAGGCTACTTGCTCGCAATTATGGGCAATAAGCCAATCCTTAAATCTTTCAAGTTCAGATCGGGTCGTGCCAAACTTTCCTTGGAATTCTGTCCCATCAGCGCTTTGGATCGTGGCTACTATGAGATCTTTATGGACATCTGCTCCACAAACTCTATTTCTTCGTTTACCCATATCTCTCTTTGTCCTGATATGGACAGATGATACATCCCTCATTGGGGGCAATTTCCCATACGCGTTCTATGACGCAGCCCCGTATTCGCGGGATTATTGGCTAGTTTAGGGAACGGGATCGTAGTCCCAAAAGGGTGACTGCCTTCACTGCCCATATCAGGCTAGCAATGGCAGATCTTAGATGTCAGGTTTTTCATCGGCCACGTATGAGCCCGATCCTGAGGATCATGAGCGTTTAGGGTGGGGAGCATTCACTATACGGCCATTGCTCGGTTGGCATTTCTTAAAATCGGATTGCTTAAGGCTTCAGACAGAATTGCTGAAGACCTGCAGAGGAGGAAGACGGCGATCCGCTTGAGGAGTTCAGGCAGTTGTGGGGGATTAACAAGCCGGATCGCCAGGCAATTTGGGTCAATGCAGCGATCTGCCTCTCTAATGAAGCGCAGCCTGCTTTCAGGATAATCTGAAATATCAATCATACATTCCAGGAAGATTATGAGGAGAGATATGAGCTCGCATCCACCATGGCTCTATAACGAAATGATGCAGGTCGGCGCAGATTATTCAGATGAGGCCGAGGTTGCTGAGTATGATTCGAGGATGAGGAAGCTCAGGGATATTCGCGAGGAGATAGATGAGATCATCACCTTTCTGGGTCTGGAGAAGAGAAAGACCGTTCTGGAGGTAGGTACAGGTACTGGAGAGTTCGCCATAGCTGCCTCAGGATACTATGACAAGGTGATAGCCGTAGATATCTCGCGGGCGATGCTTAACTATGCCAGGAAGAAGGCCCTGGGCCTGGGAATAAAGAACATAAAGTTCATGCAGGGTGGCTTTCTGACCTACCTACATGAAGGCGAGCCTCTGGATGCAGCGGTCACTGAGCTCGCGCTTCACCATCTGCCCGACTTCTGGAAGCAGGTGGCACTGCTTCGCATCTCCCAGATGCTCAGGCCTGGGGGGAAGCTCTACCTCATGGATATGGTCTATTCTTTCGATCTCACAGATTACGAGGGGTCTCTTGACCGTTATATAGCAGAGAGGGAGAAGGACGGCGGAAGCGACACAGCCCTGCATGTCACAGCTCATATTCAGAAGGAATTCTCAACCTTTGGCTGGATCATGGAAGGGATGATCAAGCGGGCGGGGTTCGATATAAATTCGGCTGAATACCGGGCTGGATTCATAGCCAAGTACCTGTGTACCAAGAAATGATATGCCAAAGTGGGCTGCATCGATGTACGGGTGCATCGGGCCAGGGCGTTAGCTCTGGCGAAACATGGCCCTAGCTGACCGCTTTTCAACTCACATGGACCTGGCTATATCTATGAACCGATGGATGAAAGGTCAAAGAGATCTGATGGCAAATCGCCATCAAATCCAGCCTTCAGCAGGCCAGGTAATTTTCTGGAGGCGCTTCGCCTGTGTAAACTGTAGCATATCCTCCCTGCAGCAGCAGATTATTGAAGTTGGCATTCAGGTTCGGCTTTCCGTCCGGCCCTGAGGGATAGACTGTAGCCAATAGGCTCCCGTTTATATCAGTTCCGCCTTTCAGGTCCAGATAGACTATTGTGCCCATGAGCATGGAGCAGGTATACTCCTGAGCCTTCCAGCCGTAATAGGTCTCAGTATATGGAGACTGCACTCCGGCCATCCTGACGTAGCCGACCCCGTCTACATAAATAGTATCTCCTGAGGCCACATTGGTGACAATTCCAGACACCATCTTGGTCTCAGCCATGGCTGTGGCTGTGAGCAGGACCAGAGCCAACAGCACCAATTTAAAATTTATATCAATACACCCCTGGCATTAATATACCGCTTAAATATTATACCCAGTCTGGGTATATAG
>DATMZB010000304.1:0-4860 GCA_035560655.1 Methanotrichaceae archaeon
GCTTTTTATATATGGCAGTTCTTTGAGCGATTCCTGTTTCCAGGAAAGCGCTGGCAGGGAGATGTTCTATGGAAGATAGTAAGCTTGCTATGCCAGATGCGAGGAATGGCAAGCTTGCTAATGCCAGATGTGGAGATAAAATTAGGCCCGCCATTCTGGCGGGGCAGGCAGAACTCATTTTAGTAATGGCCGATTCTAGTTCATCCTACAGTCCATCCCAGTTCCTCTGCCTTTGCAAATGCCTCGTTGCCCAGCTGCTGCAGAGCCAATCCTTTGCTGTACCATGCCTCAGCGCTGCTTGGATCCAGCTCTATGACCTTATCAAAGCAGGTCAACGCCTCTCTGGACTGGTTGAGGGCTGCAAATGTGAGGCCGCGGTTGTACCAGGCATCTTCTGAGTTGGGGTCCAGCTTAAGGGCGTTCTCATAGCTTATCAATGCATTATTGAACTGGCCGGTTTTATTCAGAGAGAGCCCCAATCCGTACCAGGCTGATGGGTCCCTGGGGTCGAGGTTTATGGCATTTTTGTATGCGATGGAGGCATCCTCAAACCTTCCAAGCTCATGAAGAGTCAGTCCCAGGTTGCACCAGACGATCTCATTTGAGGGATCTATCTCGCTTGCCCTCTTAAAGCAGATCATGGCATCGTTATGCTTTCCCATATTGGCCATGAGTATGCCCTTATTGGACCAGGCCGCTGAATTGCCGGGCTGGAGGGAGATGACCTTGTTGAAGCATTTTTCTGCATCGCTGTTCTCTTCCTTTGAGGATAGTATGATTCCAGCGCCCATCAAGGCATCTATGTTCTCTTCATCCAGGCTCGCTATCCTCTGGTATATAGGCAGAGCCTCATTGTACTGGCCCTCGCTGCTGAGCACATTGGCCTTTCCAAGCATCGCCCTGGTGTTGTCAGGCTCAATGCTTATGACCGTGTTATACAGCACCAAAGCCTGGTCAGACTCGTTCCTGAGGTAGAGTATATCGCCCTTGCCAAGCATTGCTCTTATGTTCCTTGAGTCCAGGTCAATGGTGCCCTCATACAGTGCCAGGGCTCCGTCTATATCGTTCCTGGCATAGAGGATGTCTCCTTTTCCGAGCATCGCCCGGATGCTCTTTGGGTCAGCATTTAAGGCTCTCTGGTAAAGCTTCAATGCATCATCGAGGCTGCCCATGGCATAGAGGGTATCGCCCTTGCCGTTTAGGGCTCTCAGGTTCATAGGATCGAGGCTGATTGTTATGTTGTATACCTTCAATGCCTCTGCCAGGTTGTCCTGGGAGTAAAGGGCATCTTCTTTGCCCATCAAAGCCCTGATATTGGTCGAGTCCTGGGCAAGCACAGTGTCATATGACTGGACTGCCCTGTCAAATATCTTTTGTGAATAGAGTATATCGCCTCTCCCTAACTGTGCCCTGATATTCTTGGGGTCATATTCAATCACAGTTTCGAAAAGCTGTAGAGCAGCATCCAGCTCCCCTCTGCCGTATAGAACATCCCCCTTTCCAGCCAGGGACCTGATGTTTTGAGGGTCCTGGCTGATCACAAGGTTGTAGAACTGTAGGGCCTGATCTGGCTCGGACTGGTAGTATAGAACATCGCCTTTTCCAGCGAGGGCTCTTATATTTTGAGGATCTTTGCCTATGACCTCATTGTATAGCTGTAGAGCGCTGTCTAAATCGCCCCTGAAGTATAGGATATCGCCCTTTCCAGCCAGAGCCCTGATATTCTCAGGATCCAGGCCCAAAATTCTGTCGTAAAGTGGCAATGCCCCTTTCAGATCTCCCTGCAGGTAGAGAACATCTCCTTTGCCTGCCATTGCCCTTATATTTTGAGAATCGATGGCCAATGCCCGGTCATAGCACTCCAGGGCCTGGTCGTTCTTGCCCATCACCAGCAGCAGGTCGCCCCTGCCAAGGAGGGCATCAATATTGTCCGGGACCAGCTGCACTGCTCTGTCATAAGCCTTTAAGGCGGCCTCGTAGTCTTTAAGCACAGTCAGTATCAGGGCTTTGTTATACCACAGGTCTCCATTATTTGGATCATGGGTTATGGCTACCTCAAAAGATAGCTTGGCCATCCTGTACTTGCCCATCTTGACCTGGGCAAGGCCCTTTCCGCCCCAAGCCGTGGCATTGTTCTGGTCCAGGGCGAGAGCTTTGTCAAAGGAGCTCTCAGATTGCTCATATCTTCCCAGGCCGTACTGAGCCTGCCCTTTGCAGATCCAGGCAGGTATAGATCTATCGTCCAGCTCCAGAGACTTGTTGGCATAAGATATGGCCTGCTCAAAAGATCCATTCGCTCTCATCTCCAGGCTCTTATTCAGCCAGTACTTGCTGGCTTCTGCCATGGCCAGGCTCTTTCCCTTCAACGCATCAGCATTCATGGGGTCAAGTACCAGAGCCTGGTCATAGCAGTCCAGGGATTCCAGATATCTCTGGAGCACAAAGAGGGCATCGCCCTTGTAGACCCAGGCTGAAGGCAGGCGTTTGTCCAGATCCAGGGCTTTATCAATATCGACAAGAGCCTGGCTGTAAGATCCATTTGCGCTGAGCCTGCGGCTCTCACTCAGCCAGAACTTGGCAAACTCAGTCGTGGCCAGGCTCTTTCCTGCTGAAGCCTCCTCATCCATGGGGTTCAAGGTCAGGGCCTGATCATATGAGTTTATAGAATCCTGAAACCTTCCCAGCCTGTGGAGGAGATCTCCCCTGTAGGTCCAGACTGATGAGGTCAGGTTGTTCATCTCCAGAGCCTTATCTATGTAGATCAGAGCCTGCTTGTATGAGCCTACTTTGCTCATCTCCTGGCTCTTGTTCAGCCAGTAAACGCTTGCCTTTGCCAGGGTGAGGCTCTTTCCCTTTGATGCCTGCTCATCTCGCGGGTTTTGGGCCAGTGCCTGGTTGAACGAATCGATGGATTCCTGATATTTTCCCAGCCTGTAAAAAACAATCCCCTGGTAGGTCCAGGCCGATGGCACCTGGCTGTCCATGGACAGAGCCTTGTTGATGCAGACCAGGGCCTGCTCATAGGACCCGTTGGTGCTGAGCTCCTGGCTCTTATTCAGCCAGTCCTCTGCAGTGTAGTTGATGATGCTGTCCCGGGATTTATTGTTGGGGCCCATGCCAGAGCTGCCAAGCCCTGCAGCCAGGCCAAGAGCCGCAGGGTTGAGCAGATATGACTTGGATCCATTCAGTTCAGGCTGATCATCTGGAGCCGGGCTGTTGCCGGTCTCATTGAGCAGGCTTGATCCGCCTGATATCTCTGAGCCGGCGGATTGGCCCGGCATTATGGATTTATTTCCACCCTCAGGCAGATCAGCCGTGCCGGTTTGGTTCTCTGCAGGCCTGAGATGTTCCTCTGACTCATTTAGTCCTTCAGGCCCTGATCTGGCACTGCGTTCAGATTCAGCTGCCTCTTTCCCAGCCAGCGCTCCTGCATGGGCCGGATCATATTTGAGGATGGCATCGTAGATGGCTATGGCCTCATCAAGCCTGTCCTGAGACCTGAGAAGATCTGCCTTGCCCATCATCGGGTCCGGGCTGTTCGGGTCCAGCATGGATGCATTGTCATACAGGATCAATGCCTGCTCAGCCTTTCCCTGGACGGCCAGATCCGTGCCGATCTTCGTCAGGGCCTTGCTCTTGCCCTCTGCAGCTTCCCGGTTGGCAGGATCGAGGCTCAGGGCCTGGTCATAAAGCCCGGACGCGTCCTGTGGCCTGCCCTGTGACAGGAGCGTGTCCCCCTCGTCATCAAGGGACTCTATCTTGGCAGACAGGGCTTCCTTATCCCCTGGTCGAAGGGATAAGGCCTGGTCGAAGCTTTTTATGGCCCGGTCATACCTGTGCTGGGCGCTCAGATCTCTGCCCATCTCCAGAAGGGCGTAAAAGCTGCCATTCAGTGCAATGCCATTTCCCGGATCGATATTCAGAGCATGGCTGTAGTTATCTGCAGCAGACTCGAAGTCATCCAGATGGGATGATAGATTGCCTCTGCCAAGCCAGGCCTCGACGTCTTTAGGATTTAGATCAATGGCCCGGCCATAATCTGCCAGGGCGCTATTGTAATCTCCGGCCATCTCTCCTGCCTCGGCCTTGTAGCGCCAGACCGTCTCATTGCTCGAATCGTTCTTGAGGACGGCATCGAAGCAGAGCTTGGCTACTTTGAACTTGCCCTCCGCCATCAGAGCCAGGCCCTTTCCTACCCAGGCATCTGCTACCCTGGAGTCCAGCTCTATGGCCCGGCTGTAGCATGCTTCTGCTTCCTGGCTTCTGCCAAGCCTGTACAGAGCATCTCCCTTGCCTATCCATGCCCGGATCAGCTTCTGATCCAGATCAAGAGATTTATTGAAATAAGGGAGAGAATCCAGGTACGTGCTGTTGGCATTTGATGCCAGGCCAATGTGAAGCCAGTAGTCTGCTGAGTCATCCTGGGCAGTGCTGATTGAGATTAAAATCAAAGCTGAAGCGAGAACGGCCGCCACCCTGGCGAGGCAAATTATCCCTAAACGGCAGTTGGAGGTTGACATCGTAACGCTGAGAATTCTGCGTGATACAATAAATCAGCTTCGATTATATCCCTATATTTGCATGGGCTCATAGGTAATCTGTAATCTAGTGCAGCGAGGCCGAAATAACACTGTAGATAGGGCATGGTAGACTCTATCTTGCAAGGAGGAATGAATCGTGGTCTTATTTCAGCTTTGAATATTCTGGTGATCGGATGTCTCAAGGCCGACTACCCACAGGCCCACTTCCCAGGGAAATATGACGCCTTTGAGCTAAAAAGGGCATCAGAGGGCGAAAGAACTTCAAGGCTTTTTGGGTTAGCACTGATGCGCTGGGCTAGTCTCAGGCCGACGGCCCCCC
>DATMZB010000305.1:0-3314 GCA_035560655.1 Methanotrichaceae archaeon
TCGTGCATGCCTGCATAGAAGGGGATTTATCGTGTCGGGACAGGTCCCATTATCCAGGAACGAAAATGCTTCCATATTCCAGGAAGTATAATTCGGGTAATCAGATGGGATAATCAGGGGATCATCGGTTGCTAAAAATCCCCGGGCTGCAAAGCTGAAATCCTCATCGTTGCTGC
Source organism: Methanotrichaceae archaeon (assembly GCA_035560655.1). Lineage (GTDB taxonomy): Archaea > Halobacteriota > Methanosarcinia > Methanotrichales > Methanotrichaceae > DATMZB01. The sequence continues at coordinate 177 of DATMZB010000305.1, forward strand.
TCCATGCAGGGGTATTGTTTGCCTTTAGGTTGGCTGCAATCGTGTATTCAGTTGCATTGTTCCTGACGGAGCTGCCGGATGCGCCACCAGCAGCTGAAATTCCGCTACAGTATGCGCCCGGCATTGCAGCTATCAGTAAGATGGCAGCTACAATGAGTGCCTTTAAACATATTTTCATCTATTTTCCACCCCATATAATTCATATTTAAGCCCTAAAAGAGGCTCTGATAACATATTAATAACTTGCTCGCCTTATTCCAGATGGCATAAACCCTGGATGGAATTGAGGATGAATCCTTCTTCAGTTAATGTGGCTGAGATAACTGGTGTATAGTACTGATGATACCTGGTGAAGAGTCCTGCGCTTTTGCATCCCTTTTTGGCATCTCTTACGCCTGCAACATCAATCGTGGGAGAAGGTCGCGTCTGGTGGCAGATTGAATATCGCCACAAAAAGGATTGGATGGCTATTAGACCCTGCCGCTATCATATACTTGATCAGCGGGATTGAATCCATTGTAAAGTACATAGCGCACTGTCCTGAAGGGAACGCTTCAAGCCCTGAAGGAATCTGCATTTCTAAATAAAAAAGATGGCTCCTGCCTAGATGGAGCCATAAATATATCCCGACTTATTCCTGATCTATGGCTTAACCTCCATCACGACTCTCTTCAGGGTCCCTGTGAACCTGAACGGGCTCTTGTAGCTCTCATTCACAGGTGTCTGGGGATCTTTGCCTATCTCCATGCCCTCCTCATAGGAGTACCTGACTGGCACTGTATGAGTGAGAGTCGTCTGACCTTCTTCCTTGCCGTTGATGTACAGCGTTCCAAGACCTCTGTAAGCGCCGGTCTTGTTGAAGGCGAAGCTCAGCGTAGACGGCCCGGTGGGCATCTCATCCCTGGAGGTGATGGTGTAATGCTTCAGGCCCACGAAGTTGTAGTCGAAGACGAGGTGTTTATCCTGGACGTACAGTGACAGGCCTGCGAACCTTCCGCCTATTGAGAATAGGACCCCTTCTGCCCCGGACTCGGGAACATCCGCCTCAGCTGTGATGCTGTAGGAGCTGTTGTGGGTGTCGGGGATCTCGGGCTCCATAACCTTCTCGTCTTTTGGATAATATGTGAACTTTCCAGCCACGGGAGACGCTGTATAGCGTGACCCTATGCGGTCATCGAGTGGCAGGACGTTGTATTTGCTGGCCTCGGCCCACCAGCGCTCCTGCATCTCCTGGACCTTCTCAGGGTACATGGATGCCAGGTTGTGGGACTCAGATGCATCGTCTGAGAGGTTGTAGAGCTCCCATACATCCTGGTCGAAATTCCCTCCTGAGTTCACATGATGGAAAGCTACTGCCTTCCAGTTGCCATACCACAGTCCCCGGGTTCCCATCATCTCGAAGTACTGGACGATCTTATGGGTTGGCTCATCAGGATGATCGAAGGTATAGTTCAGGCTGACCCCTTCTACTGGCTTCTGGGGTATGCCATTGTAGACCTCCGGGGCATTCATTCCCACTATCTCCAGGACGGTTGGGAGCACGTCTATTGCGTGGCTGAACTGAGTCCTCAGTCCTCCCTTGTCCTTGATGCCATTCGGCCAGTAGATGATCATAGGATCGTGGACGCCGCCCTCATTGGTGGTCCACTTGTATAGACGGTCCGGGGTATTGTCGGCCATGGCCCAGCCCATTGGGTACGTCGGATAGGACATGGGCCCGCCAAGCTCGCCCAGCTTTCCTAGCATACTGCTTATGTTGGATACCGGCAGATAGTCTGAAAGGAACCCTGCAGAATCCCCGCCTTCCGACAGGGAGTTGGCCCACAAAACCATGTTGGTATAGCCGTTGGCATCTCCCTCGGGTGATGCGCCGTTATCTGAGATCAGCACTATCATTGTGTTGTTGAGCCGACCTGTCTCCTCAAGGTAGTCGATGAACCGGCCTATCTGCTCATCTGTGTAGTCGATGTATCCTGCATGGACCTCGGCCAGGCGTGCATACACCTTCTTCTCATCGGGGGTGAGGCGATCCCATGCCTTGATATACTGGTCCCTGGGCGGGAGAACGGTGTTTTGCGGAACTACTCCCAGGGCCTTCTGCCTGGACAGTGTCTCGTTTCTCATGACGTCCCAGCCCTGATCGAACTTGCCACTGTACTTATCGATGTACTCCTTGGGGGCATGGTGCGGCCAGTGGCCGCAGCCGAAGGCCAGGTAGAGGAAGAATGGCTTATCCCGGCTGACGGCATCAGCATCATTTATGAACTCAATGGACCTGTTCACCAGATCCTTTGAGAGGTGGTATCCTTCCTCGGGCGTGGCCGGGGGCTCTACACGCTGGTTGCCGTAGACCAGGTCCGGATACCACTGGCTGTTGTGGGACTCCAGGAATCCGTAGTACCTCTCAAATCCCCTGCCAGTGGGCCATTCATCATAAGGACCCACGGCGTTGACGTCAGAGGAGGGCACAAGGTGCCACTTGCCCACCGCATAGGTATTGTAGCCCTCGTCCCTGAGCATCTCGGCAGCGGTGGCCGTGCTCTTGGAGAGGTGTGCATTGTATCCCGGATAGCCGGTGGCAAACTCCATGAGGGTTCCCACGCCTGCTGAGTGGTGGTTGCGGCCGGTGAGCAGACATGCCCTGGTTGGAGAGCAGATGGCTGTTGTGTGGAAGTTGGTGTAGCGCAGGCCGCCTGCTGCAAGCTTGTCTATGTTTGGAGTCTGGACAGGGCCGCCGAAGCATCCAAGGCCGCCGTATCCAATATCGTCAAGGACCAGGAAGACCACATTTGGAGCGCCCTTGGGTGGCTGTGCAGCCTTTTGCCAGCACTGGGTGGAATCCTTATACGTAAGACCAATGACTGGCTGGCACTCTGTGCTGGAGCTGGCCTTTACCGCCACTACGTTCCCGGTCTTTGCTGGCTGCACGACGTCTCCATTGGCCACTTCTGCCAGGCTGGAGTTTGCAGTCAGGGGCTTTCTCCTGTTGGTGAGAAGATCGCTCCCGGGGCTGGCATCGCCCGCCAGCTGAGCATTGTTAGAATATTTGCTCAACTGAACATATTCATTCTTAACAGACCCCTGATCTGAGGCGTTGATGAGCGGGGCGCCCAGGAATATTATAAAAAGCACCAGGAC
>DATMZB010000306.1:0-3445 GCA_035560655.1 Methanotrichaceae archaeon
AATATATACGATGTGATAATATGTCTCCCACTAGATCTCTCCCAGTTTGGGCATGGTTGCTGTCCTATTGGTCCTGTCTGTTCCGGGCCTGGCAGGATCATGCTCAGATGCGTTTTCCTGCGGAGATTCACCCTCCGTGAACGGCACTATCTTCAAAGACGTGCGAGGCTATGGCATCAGGACCCCGGATGCCCCGGGCCTGCCTGGGGTGGATGTCCGTCTCTGGCACGAAGGCTCTCTGATCAGCACGACCACTTCAGACAGCTCGGGCGGATACAGCTTCCAGGGCCTGGACCCAGGGAGCTATGAGGTGGAAGAGGTGGTATCTGAAGGTTGGACCCAGACCCTTCCGGGATGCGGCCCACACCAGGTCACGCTGACAGATAAGCCTGCGTGGCATCTGGATTTCGGAATCGTTCCTCCCAAGCCTGCTGCAATATCTGGCGCGGCTGCCCTGCAGCCCAGGACCCTGATGCACTTCTCAATTGAAGAGCTGCGGGCTTTGAAAGGCGCCCAGGAGAGTATGCCACTGGCATTCATAAGCCCTCAGGTCAAAGCCTTCCTCGGGTCATCTCCCGGAGAGAGCTTCAGCTTGCTGAACTACCTCAAGTACTGCCCTGCTGATAGAAACCAGGGATGGTGCGGCAACTGCTGGGTGTGGGGAGGCACTGCTCTGATGGAGATAGACCTGGCCATAAACAAGGGCATAAAAGACAGGCTGTCCATTGAGTACTTCACCACTCGATTTGGCAAAGTATGCTGTGGAGGCACGCTCAGATATCTGGCCAGTGGATATGGGGTGCTGGGCAGGGCTGTGCCCTGGTCAAATGCCAATGCCCAATGGCTGGATGGCTACACCAGCTGCTCACGCGAGATCGTAGTGCCTTTCAATTCCATATCGGCCACTCCCAGCTATGCATTCTCCTCTATGGAGGCGCAAAGAGTTCCGACATGGGAGGTTGGACGAGAAGAGGCCATACGCAATATAAAGAGCATGCTGAAGCAGAACAAGGCCGTGTCGTTCGCTTTCTACCTGCCAACTGATAGTGACTGGAACCGGTTCTTTGACTTCTGGGACAACCGCTCAGAGAGCGAGGTCTTCAATCTGGATTATGCATGCGGCAAGTCCTGGAATAAATCTCAGGGAGCAGGCCATATGGTGGCATGCGTGGGTTATGATGACTCGGACCCCAGCAACCGCTACTGGCTGATGGTGAACAGCTGGGGTACCGCCCGCGGCCGACCTCAGGGCTTGTTCAGATTGAGCATGGACATGGACTACGACTGTCAGTACCCGCTTGAAGGCGATGATGTGCTGCCTGCATTCTGGTGGGATGTCCTCAATATCACCTACCCCAACTACCCGCCGGCCATTCCTGATCGGCCCTCAGGCACATCACAGGGGAGCACAGGCTATGAATACAGCTACTCCACATCGGCCGCCGACCCGGAGGGGAACATGGTCAGGTACCTCTTCGACTGGGGAGACGGAACGACAGCGAGCACCGGCTTGGTCGGATCAGGTGAATCGGCCAGCCTATCTCATGCCTGGGAAAGCCCTGGAGATTACTGCATACGCGTATCTGCTTCCGACGACCAGGGCACATCATCTGCGCAGTCGGTACCGTCAAGGATTGCAGTGAGAAGCCCGGTCATGAACCAGAACAACATCAGAGTGGGCAATTTGAAGACAACTGGCTATGGCAACGGCCAGGCCACAAATAACGTCTATGTGGCTGCGGATCAGAGAAGATGATCCGGCAGAGAGGACCTGTCTGCAGGCAGGTCCTCTCGAAATCTTTTTGCCCTGGCGGCGCCTTATGCTGAGCATGTTCTCCTTTCGGTCTTCTCTCTCTTTGCTGATGATCCCCTCTCTTGGAGATGCAAACAGCCCTTCGTCTCTGATGGAGAGGGGCAACGAGCTGTGCAATTCCGGCAATTTCAAGGAAGCCATAGAGGCCTATGATGCCGCTCTCAAGGCTGACAGGACCCTGGTAGATGCCTGGAACAACAAGGGCATTGCTCAGGCCAACCTTGGGGATTTTGATGATGCCCTGAAGTCTTTTGATGAGGCACTCAAGATCTCTCCCAAGCACGTCTTCACAATGAACAACAAGGGCATGGTGCTTGGAATGCAGGACAAGTTCGAGGAGGCACTGAGGTGCTTTGAGGCGGCCATTGCTGTAGATCAAAATTTTGCAGGGGCATGGCACAACAAAGGCCTGGCTCTCGATAAGCTTGGCAAGACCAGGGAGGCTGCAGGAGCTTTCAAGGTGGTCAGGGCCCTGGAGGGACGGGGCGGCGGGGGCTGCTGCAGGCGCTGAGCGGCTTTATCTTAGTTTATGGCGATTTTATCTTAATTTATTTTTGAAATCATCCCAAGTCCGCATAAATCACTGCAAGAAATGTGGTTCATTGAGGCAATGATTGTTGAAAGTCTGATGCCTGACTAGATTAGCCTCAGAGGATTCCTTGTGCACGGACTACATATTGCATTGCTGTGAATCCTCTTTTGGTTTAGGGTGAGATAATAACGGACTGGGCTGCCAGTAAGGCAGTGGCCCAAAAGTATGTCTGCGTGGGACGGCCTCTCATGATTCCGATTGAGAGCATCGATCTAAGAAGAAGGACCATGACCTTCTGGGACAGGCACTAACTACTGGGTGTCTCAGGCCGACGGCCCCCCTGACCCCGCGTCCGCGGGGGACATCTATGTATCTAGGCAAGCGCTGGCCGGGAGCTGTTCGAGGGAAATGGCAGGTCAATGTGCTTCAAGAATATTAGATATATGCTAACCTGATACCATCGTGCTTTGGCTGCAGCTCTGGCCTAGATGTATTAGCCTTCCCCGCGAACGCGCTTTAGGGGTACGGCCTTGAGACACCCAGTAGTTAGTGCTTTGCCCAGAACGTAGTGGCCGTTCTTCCCTCATTCGTGCTCTCAACCTGAATCGTGAATGAGTTCCCCAAGCAAACGCACTCTAGGGCAACTGTCAGGAGCTGCACCCGGGACATATGGCACCATCCTACCATCCAAAAGATCAGGCCTGCTCAATCATCCAGTGCAGGCAATCACCCAGTATGGAGCGGCTGAAGTAGTATCGCAAATTCAACAGGATAAGCCCTCTTATATGAGGGAAAAATCGTGGCCTTATTTCAGCCCGGATGCGCCAGCATCCTCTAAAGGATGCAAGATGGATCTAACTTCAGCTCATCCAAAATTTCGGCTCGTCCTAAGATATATACCCCTCTTCAAAAACCGATTTTCTAAAGTACTGTTTGGCTCTATATTTTGCGATAATTTCAAATCTAATTGATGAATCAAGGAAAAACCTATGGGGCAGGCCCTAAAGCAGAAAATAATCAAGCTCATTTATTCTCTTGGTCTTTAGTTATGATATATGGCTATTTTTTCTAAATTAGCCTGCATTTTTAGCTATTTCAGA
>DATMZB010000307.1:0-2257 GCA_035560655.1 Methanotrichaceae archaeon
TACACTCACAGGCGACGATGCCAAGACCACAATCATCTTCGGCAACGGCGCCCGTGGAGCCAGGCCTCCCACGGGCACAGAGAACATCAGGGCAGCCTACAGGGCAGGAATGGGCAGCTCAGGCAATGTCAAGGCAGGCCAGATAAGCCAGCTCATGACCAGGCCTCCTGGAGTCACCGAGGTCGTCAATCCGATAAGGGCTTCAGGCGGTGCGGATAGGGAGGGGCTGGAACAGGCCAGGGAGAATGCTCCTCTGGCGCTCATGGCCCTCGACCGCCTGATTTCTGTCCAGGACTATACCTACTTCACAAGGACCTTTGCCGGAATTGGAAAAGCCGCCGCTGCTCTGATCCCCTATAACCGGAGAAACATCGTTTACATCACTATCGCCGGTGCGGGAGATATACCCATCGATAAGGGATCCGATCTGTATAGAAATCTGACCAAGGCCCTCCACGACCTGGGAGACATCGGCATTACAGTGGAGGTGGAGCCTAGAGTTCTGGTTCTGCTCCTGATAAAGGCCTATGTAAAGCTGCTTGACGGCTACCAGTGGGAGTCAGTACAGCCGAGAATCAGGGCTGCATTATATAGTGCATTTGGCTTCGATATGAGAGATCTGGGAAGGAGCGTCCAGCAAAGCGAGGTGATCAGCGCCATTCAAAGCATTGAAGGAGTGGCTTATGTCGACCTGGAGGTCCTTGAAGGCATATCAGGCAATACGACCCCTGAGGAACTGGAGAGCCTTTTATCGAATCTGAAAGAAGGCGATCCCAGGCCGTATATCAGGGCCGAGCAGGCCGGCATCGATCCCAGGGGCGGCCTGCAGCCAGCTCAGCTTGTTATCCTCAGCTCAGATCCGGGTCTGGCTGATACATTGATCCTTCAGGAGGTGAAATGATGAATGAAAAGATCAGGCTAAAGGATCTTCTGCCTGCTATTTACAGGCTCGATGTTGATGGAGGGTCTCCCCTATGTGCTCTGCTGGATGTGATAGATGAGCAGGTGAACATAGTCGAGAAGGATATCTTACAGCTCTATAACAACTGGTTTATAGAGACCTGCCAGGACTGGGCAGTGCCTTACATTGGAGACCTCATAGGCTATGTCCGGGTTAACAGCGGTGGAGACTTGAGCGGCTCAAGGTCCACCGGACAGAGGGGACAAATCCTTGTTCCTCGCAGGGATGTAGCCAACACTATAAGGTACAGACAGCGTAAAGGTACCCTGGCGGTTCTTGAGTCTCTGGCTGAGGATGTGTCCGGATGGACTGTCAGAGCCCTGGAGATGTACACCAGCCTGGCCTTCACACAGAACCTGAACCATCTGAAAGCAGATATCGGCCGGAGTGCAGATCTCAGCAAGGTCGGGGCTGCCGGCGAGCCGTTCAATAATGTGGCTCATCTGGCGGATCTTAGCAGCGGAGGCTGCGGCGCAAGGGGCTTCAATACCAATGGGGTGGGTATATTCATCTGGAGGCTTAAGCCCTACTCTATTACAAGAACGCCTGCCGAGGAGAGCGGATCTAAGGGCATGTTCACATTCAGCGCTCTGGGAAATGACGCGCCTCTTTACGTCCATCCCAATCAAGAGTCATCATCTGGACCGCTGAGCGTTCCCACGGCCATCAGCAGAAGAGCATTGGAGAGACGCAAGGATGACTACTACGGAGAAGGCAGGAGCATTCTGATCTGGGCAGGAACCAAGAGCACCAGAGGCGCCAAGAGCCAGAAGATCTCCTGGCGGGAGGTGCCGGCCGGTGATATTGTTCCTGCCAACCTCAGCCGGTGGCAGTATCCCCCTGATCAGTCCAAGGTTGCAGTGGACCCGGAGCTGGGGAGGATTGCCTTTTCCCAGGGGAATGCCCCTGTCAGGGTTCTCGTATCCTACTACTACGGCTTCAGCAATGATATTGGAGGCGGAGAATACTCCAGACCCATCTATCAGCCCAGGGATTTCGAACTGTACTCAGTCGGAGGGGGTGGTTTCACAAGCATAACCCAGGCCTTCGATCGCTGGCAGGATGATAAGAGAAATGCCACAGACGAAGCTGGGAAGAAGCACCTTCTTCATGCAGTAATTGAGATCGCTGAGAGCGGCGTGTTCACGGCTCCCGTAGAAATTCCGCTGGCCAGAGACGAGAGCATTCACATCAGGGCTGCCAGCCGCGTCAGGCCGATAGTGAGGGCTATGGACCTGGAATCTGACCGATTCGGGAACATCACTGTGACTGGGGACGCCGGCGGCAGCTTCACCC
>DATMZB010000308.1:0-2783 GCA_035560655.1 Methanotrichaceae archaeon
CAAAGGATGCTCAAATGAAAAGGCTCACTGCTTATGTCTCGGGAAAGATCCAAACAGCAGGCTATAGATCCCGAGTTATCCAGACGGCCAATACACTGGGCCTGAAGGGCATAGTCGAGAGCCTGAGTGATGGACGGGTCAAGATCATAGCTGAGGGCGATGAGGATAAGCTAAGATGGTTCGAAGAGGCCATCGACATAAAGAATACACTCATCCAAGTTTCGACGATAAAGAAGGACTATTCTCAGGCAATCGGAGAGTTCAGCAGTTTCTCTAAACTTGTAGGTCAAGGTGAGACTGATTCCCGCCTAGACCAGGGCGTTGAGATATTGAGAGATATTCTTGTGGCCGTTAAAGACATGAATACAAACCTCGGAGGCAAGGTGGATCTGATGCTAGAGAAGCAAGACCAGACCATCGAAGAGATTAAAGGCCTCAGGGCAGACCAGCCAAGCTTTGCGATGCAGGGGTAGAGAAAACCCCGGCCTTTAGGCCGGAGAGCAGTCACTGATGCCCGGAAGTACAGAGAAAAAATGGAATTTGGCTTTTAGGTTGCATACATCTATAGACAATCAAAAGCCACTGCTAATCTTCATTAACTTAATTTTCTGCCACTCTTCGCCACCCCAGCCACCCGTCTGGTTTATCACCTGTAACTCCTTATCAGTGGTGACATTCAGCGAGAGAGTACCCATCAAGGATTCATTGCCCTTAGGCACATCAGCCCAATTCATCTTCACCGTATTACCCTCTAGGGTACCATAACCGACACTTGTCCAATTCCCATTCTTTGCAGAAGACTCCCCATAATACCAGACAGTATTATTGACCTGTCTGATGTAGATGCCCTCACCTGTAGATGCTCTCCAATCTCCAGTTAGATCCACCGCAAGCGTGGTGGCACTCAAAAAGATTACAGCAAGTATAAGCAAGGAATATATCCTAGCCAGTATCAATTCCTCCTAATTATTAATGGTGGCTACAATACTGATATAAAACATTATCCACAGTTCCTTTTTATTCTGCTAGAAGGCCGATCTTCAGTCAGACCATATAATCCTACCCCTACCAGGACGATCTCTAAGCCAGGTCCGAAGCCTTCAACCTGGCTGGCATCATGCGAACCTGAAAGATATAGGTGCCCTGAATCCGAGCGTAAGGAGGGATCCTTGAATGCCAGACCAGGGCGATAAATAATAGACCTGCGAGGATATCAGCCTTTCCGGATTGATAGTACTGCATTGATAGACTTGCCATAGGACTATGTGGTATCACTGAACTGGAGTCCGGCCAGGAGGAGAACGAAATGAGATCAGGAACTGCAATACATCCTTGATTCTAAGGAGAACAAGAAGAAAAATCCAAAATAGGTGTATCAGAAAAGCCAGTAGGACGTTTAGGTCCTACTGCTCTCTGCGACCCTTACTGGTAAATAAGCGCCCGGACCGGGATTCGAACCCGGGTCGAAAGCTCGACAGGCTTTCATGATAGGCCACTACACCATCCGGACACACAAGATCCCGCCTCCCAGATTCGAACCGGGGACATCGCGGTAACTGCGCGTAGCACTCTGCGGTGCGAAACCTACTACAGCCGCGCACTCTACCAGGCTGAGTTAAGGCGGGCCTCTCGCTACCATGTTTTTCCCCTATTTAGACCTTTCGATAGCCCTGATCTGTCATGCTTAATCCCTCTTTAATGAGATAGGCATCAGAAGGCCGTGTCCACCACAAAGAGAATTTCAAGCCCATCTCTTGGCATCTAAGCAGATTCGTCCATGCATACATAACTGCAGGCATCGCGGGTGGCTGTGTGCTCAGTGAACTCCTTCCACGGCCTGAAGGCCAGGGACCCCACTGCGCCCTCTTCGCTCCAGCAAGCTAAAGCAATGTCAGACTCAGTCCAGGCTCGACTTGCCCGGCAAACAAGACCGTGACAGCTTCTTTCTGCCTGATATCTCCGATGCGCGTCTAGAGGAAAATGTCGTCAGCATGCCGGCTTTTCTGAGGCATTGATTTGAATTTGCTGAGGCTATTCCAATCAAAGCGCACCTTGGCGAGGCCAATCCTGGCTTGAGGCACATAAAATAATATTTGGGCTCAGTCATATCCTGTAGCAGACTTATAAAGCGCCTTCACTTTTTCTGCCACGTCATCTGAGACTTTGTATGCTAGGACATCCATGAAAATCCTGGCGAACTCCGGGGATATGCAAAGCAGGCACTCAGACTCATCCAGGATGCGTCCTGCCAGATAGGCCAGCTCATCAGGTGAAAGCCTTTCCAGACGGTCTTTGAAATCCTCTTCATCCTGGGCGAAGTGCATGGATACCGGAGGCAAGATGGAGCGGTACTCAAGCTTTCTTCCTGATTTCAGCTTTTCCTCAATCTCCGGGGCGAGCTTCCTTAGAATCTCAAGGTCCTTTTCATTAAGCTTTCTCATGACATTCGACCTCATAGGGCTGAAAGGCCGCCGATCTATACTGGGATCGATGAGGCCTTGCTAATAATCGAGATCAAACCAATATATCTTTTATGCCAGTATCATCGTTTTAGTGAAGTCTTTCTTTGAGCCACAAGCATTGCTGAGATCCGGCATAGCACAATTTCATGCATCGCTATCATTATTCATGACCTGTACCACGTCTTTATTAGCTGGAAGATCTTAAAATACTGATGCCCAGTGCGGGCCGCCATTGGCCAGCATTCCGCCAGTTTCCTCCTATTAATACCACCTCGCAGGGGCGGCCCACCTAGCCTTTATTTTTCCTTTGTAGCTGGCCCC
>DATMZB010000309.1:0-2098 GCA_035560655.1 Methanotrichaceae archaeon
GGCATCACATCCTTCAAGAGCTCTCCTCCATGCTCCTTCATGATCGTCTGTAGCTGAGGATCTGTAGCGTTTTCAAAGATGGGTTCATATCTCGGCGTCAGTGATCCTTCTGGGGTGCCGACGACCACTTCCCTCAAGCGCCCCCAGAGGTTCCATTCGCCGATGGGCGCCTGGGTGAGCTTGTGGCGGTATCCGGGGATGAGCTCCATTCCGCCATCTGGAATCGCATACGATGCTTGTGCCATGGCTCGTACTATGAACCTATCCCCATATACTTAATCCATTATTGAGTCAGCTCTTTCCTTCCCAGACGAAGATCATCTGGAGCTTCTCCCAGAACTCTCCACCCATTATGAACATGCTGATAACGAATATCAGGTCTGCTGCAACGAGGATGGATACCCTCATTCCCTCTGGCAGAACGCCAGGGAAATAGCCGTATATGTATATGGGCAGCCCGCTTGCAAAAAAGAGGGCCAGCCCTAAGTAGTACCGGGCCTTGGAGACAGGCCTTTCCATCACCACGCCCCACAGGGCCTTCTTGATCCTGTACATGAAATAGCGTAAGGTATCCTTGCCCAGAAGCAGAACTGCTGCCAGGGTCAGCATCTCCGGGCCGCCGATGAACAGCCCGGCACTGAGAATTACAGTCCACTGGGCTGGAAGTCCTAGAGATGGAACGATTATAACAAAGGCCGGCAATATGATGGATAGGATTGCGGCAGCCAGGCCTGCATAGAGCCTGAGACCTCTCTTCAACTCCGGCGGCTGAGGCTCTGGTGAGAGCACCTCTTGGGCCTTAATACCTATTGTCATCTCTAACATCGCTCTTTATCTGAAGACCGCCTGGAAGACCTGAGATCCAAGCATATGCCCCAACATGCCTACCTATCCAGTCCAGCAGCCTTCTGCCCCTCAATGAGCAGCTTCAGGCACCAGTTGGCCACAGTGCAGATGTTCATGGAGGTCAGGCCTGCAGGGGGTTCGAACTGAGGCGTCATCTCATTGATATCGAAGCCTATTACCTTCAGCCCTTTGTCCATCAGGCCCTGGAAGAGCTTTTTGGCGAAGTGCATGCCTGGCCCCATGGGCTCAGGGGTGTGAATTGCCGGCGCCTGGGAGGCGTCCAGGAAGTCGGGATCGAAGGTTATGTAGATCAGGTTATCACCTACAGTATCCAGCACCCTTGAAGCCTCTCACTCAGGCCCGCGATCGATGATGGACTCGCTATCGAGCTGATGAAAGACCGAGGCCTTTCCAACAGGATCTGGCCTGTCTTATCGCTAACATTACTAAGCGCTAATCCAGACCATCTGATCTGAGATCAAGTTTTGGGCGATATAGCTCTTGCAGTAGGATCAATCGTTTATCTAGGATTAAATAGTATAATGGCAATCCCCACCAAAAGGTGGGATTTAGATATATGATGCCCCTTAATAACGGTGGGCCGATCTTGGGAAAGATCGCCTTTTGTTCAGCCTTCGTGCTGATCCTTGCAATAAGCTGTGTCACTGCAGAGGGTACCTCCCAACCTCTATCTCAGGTTGCAGACCTGATACTTCTCAATGGCACAGTTTACACGGTAAATACGAGTACCAGCTGGGATCAGCATCCTTCGCAGGCGCTGGCCATTGCAGGCAAAAGAATAGTTTATGTAGGAGGTGATGAGCGCGCCAGGGCTTACATAGGGCCGGGCACAGAGGCCATAGACCTTAGAGGCAAGATGGTCCTACCAGGCTTCATCGATGCTCATATGCATCCCCTCGGGTCAGTGATGCTGATGGCAGGGGCCGACCTCACCGAGGTCGACACTAGCGAGGATTATGTCAAAAAGGTAAAGGAGTATGCTGATAAGAACAAGGATGCTAGGGTCATACGTGGCTTTGGATGGAACTATCCGGCATTTGGGTCCGGCGGTCCGACTAGGGAGCTTTTGGATGATATCATATCGGATAGGCCGGTATTTCTGACGGCTATTGACGGCCATTCCTACTGGGCCAATTCCAGAGCCCTGGAGATGGCCAACATCACCAGGGACACCCCTGATCCAGTGGGTGGCAAGATCGAGCGTAACCCAAAGACTGGCGAGCCCTCAGGG
>DATMZB010000310.1:0-9619 GCA_035560655.1 Methanotrichaceae archaeon
GAGAGGAACCGGGCACTTGGCATCTTCAGCTCAATGTCAGCCATTGGATTTACGACAGGCGTGATCCTTGGAGGCATTCTGACGAGCACTCTCTCCTGGCACTGGGTCTTCTTTGTAAATGTGCCTATAGGCATCATAGTGATCATAGCAGGGTTTCTGGTTCTGCCAAATCCTTCCAGGGACCAGAAGAAGAGGGGCTTTGATGTGACCGGAGCCGTGCTTGTGTCTACCACCCTTCTCACCATCGTTTATGCCATCACCCAGGTTTCAGTCCCTGGAGAGTCTTTCATTGAAATAGCAATCCTCCTTCTCTTATCCGCGGTTCTTGGAGCCAGCTTCCTGATCGTGGAAAGGAGGGCCGGCGTCCCACTGGTGCCTCTTGATATCTTCCACCGCCGGACTGTAATAGTCTCTGATCTGATAATGTTCCTGGCCTTTGGGGCAAATGCTGCTTTGGTCTTCATCATTACCCTCTTCCTCCAGGAGGGCAGAGGTTACTCTCCTATAGAGACTGGCCTCATCTTCGTTCCTGCAGGTCTTGGCGGCCTCAGCGGCGCAACACTTGCTCCGCGGGCGATCAAGCGCGCATTGGCTTTCGGGAGATGATGGTCATTGGACTCTCACTGTTTGGCATCGGGCTGGCGGGCATCAGCACTATAAGCATCAGCAGCTCGCTTGTGGTGCTGATGCTCTTTTATTACGTTGGTGCGCTGGGCCTCGTCTCGGCCATAGTATCCTTGAACATTGCCGGGACCGGTGGAATCGAACCAGAGCGCCAGGGACTTGCAGCCGGCTTGCTCACCACTGCCCAGCAGATCGGGGCGGCAATTGGGGTGAGCATGGCGAGCGTGGTTGTGGCTGCAGTTGCGCTCTCTTTTGGCAGAAGCCCTGCATCTACGATCCAGGGCTATAGAGGTGCACTGCTCTTTTCAGAGGCGATGGTCATAGTTGCAGTCGTCCTGGCTCTGTACCTGATGCGGCGCTATGCTTCTGGAGTCAGGAAAGCTCATTAGATCTGATCAAGAGGCTATCCAAGGCTCAGAATTTAAATCTCAATTGGCCGAGATCCATTCATCTGTCGTCATTACCCTGCTGAAGCGCATGGCCTGCGTCACAAGCACAGCCCTGTGCAGGTCACGATCAGAGATGGACCCAGCGCTGTTCTGGACCGATAGGGCTCCTGTGGCATCTGAGAGAAAGTCAACGCCAAAACCCAGATGGAATGCCTGGCGCGCGGTTGTATCGCAGCACATCTGGATCATATAGCCGCAGATGGCGACATGCTCTATACCTCGCTCACGGAGCCACCTCTCAAGCTCAGTTCCAGTGAAGCTTCCCGGCAGGTGCTTCTCAATCAGGATGTCATATTTTCTATTCTCAACCTCTGGATGCAGCCTCCAGCCATCGCTTTCATTCCTGAATGTGGGAGAGTCCTTTGAAGGCGCTGTGTGCTGGATGACCACAACAGGTATCTCTTTTTTTGCAGCGTGGTCCATAGCCTTGAGGATATTGGCGAGGCTGCCTTCCGGAAATGTAACTGGAAGGCGGCCTGTGAAGTACTCGTTTTGGACATCGATTACAAGCAAAGCCTGCGGTTTTTGAGTCATCCCTTCATGCTCCTTTCAAAGTTTTCCTTCTCCAAGGTCATCTCAAAGAGGTCAACTATCATGCCATGAATCTCCTTTTGGCACTCTCCTGAGTATCGAAAGCCGAGCCGTTCGTAGAGCTGTTTGGCACGGCGGTTGTTTTTGCGCACGATTAGATAGATCTTATTGAGCCTCAGCTCTTGAAAACCTTTTTTCAGGGTCATCCTGGCCAGCTCTTTACCAAGGCCCAGTCCGAGCATTGCCGGGTTTATGGCTATCCTGAACTCGGCTAGGGTGCCTATACTGCTATCCTTCGAAAGAATGGTGAAGCCAGCAATGATCTTGTTCTCTTCGCCTGTGAAGATCGTGGTCCCAGCCTTTCCAGAGAACTCATCGATCCAGCCCTCCTCTCTCAAGGCGTAGTCAAGATCCTCGAACTCGTCTGGATAAGCAGGCCAGCCTTTGATGATTGCCATGTCATCTAAACTCATTTCCCTGAGCTTCATCAGAGTTCTCCGAAATATGGATGTGATTGCCCGTTGTATCGTTGGGCTCAGTGAGGATCTTCAAAGTTTATACTTTGTGTCAGAAGCCCGGTTATGAATCACACAATGATCAATGGCCCAACCATGACTCATCTGAAGATCAAAAGTCCGGTCATGAACCACGCCAATATCAATAGCCCAACTATGAGCCATCTGAAGATCAAAAGCCCGTAATGAGCAAGAAATCAGCGAGTAAGAGCAAGGCCGGATTAAGAGTCTAGGCGTCTCTGCCGGCCATCTTCTTCATCCAATCATGTGCAAAGATCTCGGCGTCACCGCTTTCTATGCCCTCTAATATCTTTTGCGCCACATATTCTGCGGTATCTGCCTGGAACGGGCCTGAACCATCTTGCTGCCTTTCAATGATCGAGGCATCCTTGATGGTGTTCTTCTCGAAATCTGTGAGAGTAATGTAGGGATACACGACGCTGACCGCGATATTGTCTCTCTTCAGCTCTTCACGTGCGGTCAAGCTGATGCCAACCAAAGCTCGCTTTGAAGCTGAATATATGCTCATGTTCGGCAGATACATCAGCGCAGTGCCGGAGCTGATGTTGATGATCGCTCCACCTCCTTGCTTTCTCATGATGGGGATGACCTGCTGCATGGCGATGGTTGGACCCAATACGTTTAGATCGCAGATGTAGTGAAATATTTCTATATCTGTTCTCTCAACAGGAGCATCGTAGCCCTGGCCGGCGTTGTTGATCAGAATATCGATCCTGCCGAAATGCTTCAGGGTTTGCTCAACCATCATTTTGATATCCGAGACCCTGGTCATGTCGGCTACAATTGCTATTGTGTTTGGAAGCTCACTTGATAGCATCTCTAGCTTCTCTTTTGAGCGTGCGACGAGGGCGAGTTTTGCGCCATGTTGTGATAGGAGCTTTGCTGTTGCAAGGCCTATCCCTGAAGATGCGCCTGTGATAATGACGATTTTGTTTGAGACATCCATAAGATCACTTATCTTCCTTCATCAGAGTGCTATTCTACTTCATGGTTGTATGAAAATTTGAACCTTTGGCAGCATATGTTCTGGTTAGGGATTCACATCAAAGAACTACCTTATAATATGAAATCAGTCCTTGAAATGCCTGGGCACAAAAAATAATTTGCAGCATAGAGGTGCGTCTAACTCTTCTTAACCTGCCTTAGATCTGCCGCCACTCCACGCTTTGACTGGACCATCTCCCAGCCGCTCATCTTTGCCTTCCCGATTCCAAATGCCTTCTCTCCCCGGATGATGACCTCATCTCCAGGCCTGATCTGCTCATCGGCATCTAAGACCCCTGGAGCCAGCAGCGATCCGCTCGGGACAAAGTCTCCTATGGTGACTATATACTTGCTAAGAGGGACCAGCCTCCTGGCACCTTCCATGGCCAGGGCGATGGTGCCGTTAGGAGTCAGCCTGCCAAGGATCTTTCCACCATCTGTCTGGAACTCGTATCCCCTTATCTTGGTCTTGCCTGCCAGCAAGAGGTCTCCGGCTCCTGAGCCGAAGTAGTAGTCAGCCACTGCCCTGAACTGCTGAACCCTGAAGTCGCCCAGGCGCTGAGCATGACCGGTAGCCTCGCCCACTGCCTCAGAGAGGTGCTGCAGTGATGCCTGGTCGGTCCCCCCTCCGGTATAGACCGCATCTATCCCGTGAGACTCCACAGCATCTCTGAGCTCGCCATCAAGATGGGCGATTATCCTGGCATATTTGTTCTTCTCCAGGTAGGCGTCCAGGCATCTGAGGAGCCAGGCCCTCTCCACCAGGTCCCAGCGTCCTGTCACCGGCGTGTCGTAGTTGGCTGCAGGATAAACCTCCTCAAGCTCTCTTGGCACCAGAGCCAGAGGCGAGGTAAGTATGAGCTCATGCAGATATTTCCGTTTTGACCCCAGGGTCATCTCAAAGAGGCGGTGTGATCTCGATTTGGAGTAGGGCTTCCTGGCCGAGCATGGCAATAGCAGGAGCACATCGCTCCTGGGCGCCTTGTACCTGCTTAAAACCCGATCTGCAAAACGGGTGACCTCCACACGGGAGAGCGATTCTGCAGTGTTGGCGTACAGAATGCTGTGCCTGTGCTGAGGAGTCCTTGCCTCCAGGTAGGCATGCTCCTGGTCCAGGAGCCTCAGGGCTGCAGTCTGGCCAGGCTCGACCCTGATCTGCCTCTCGATATACTCACGAATGGTCTCAGACCGGATCATCTCCCTTGCGTTGGATAACTCCTCCTCCAGCTTCAGGAGGTTGTGACCTGCCAGGAGTTTTGCCTTCATCTCGTTATCCAGGCTATCCTTCTCTCTCAGCTCTCTGCAGCACTGGCACCGGCATGGCAGCTCGCCCATATCCGAGAGCTGGCGAACTCCGTCACGGGTATGGTACCGGCCGTAGTAAGCATCGGAGATTACTTTGGTAGCATCGATCAGGTCTATGCCCAGGTAAATTAGAAGGGCTAGATTAGATGGAGTGGCCAGGGCCGGGGCGAAGATGGCCGTATCCGCCGGCACCATATTTCGTGCCTTGACTGCAGCATTCACCATGTCCCTGGGGTTTCTCATTGAAACAAGAGAGCCTGCAGATCCCAGAACGTACACATCGGCTTGGTCAGGATTCTGGTCAAATAGGGGATGGATCACCATTCCCTTTGGGCCGCTCATCTCCTGGGCGGGCATCTTAAAAGGCGGCTCTGCGTGCAGGGCGGAGGGGACATGAGGCATAATCACCAGCCTCTTTTGGTCTCTCAGTGCAGAGGCTGCCTCCATGGCCGATTCTATGGTCCCAAAATCGAAGACGCTGCCGACAGAGATGTAATCCTCTGCAGACAGGATGGATGGGGTATCTATGGGCTCCTCCAGGAGCAGCCTTCCCATTCTTGCAGGGCCGTCTCTCCTGAGGACCTCGAAGTATCTGGTCATGCTGCCTCCTCCCTGTTCAGGCATCTCAGCCTCAGGCTGAAGCTGACCTTGGGATTTTGCTCCATTAGCAGCCTAACATTTAGCAGTGCCTGATCAATGGCTGCCTGATCCGGCTCAGAGGGAACCTCGGCATTCAGTGGATATGTCTCAGAGAGCTCCGGTGGATATGGCCCAAAAGGCGGCTTGAAGTGCAGGACATGGTCGAAGCCTTCCTTGTCAGGGTTGCTCTCATCTGTTATCAGCACCTTTCCTTGGAGCATAAGTCGGTCCAGCCTGGTCCCGTATCTCATGACCTCTGGCCTGGATGCAGACTCTGGGCTGAGGTAGAAGAAAGTGGACTTGGAGATGGCATCCAGGCCTTCAAGCCACTTTCCATGGCGGGCCAGTGCCCTGAGGCCATCCAGCATACGTGGATGAGACCTGCATCTTATCTCGAGCAGGTCCCATAGCGAGCCCTCATGGATGGATTGACGAACGAGCCTCATCTCTGCAAAAGATACGTACAGATTGTGCATGGCCAGGAGCTTGACCTTATCCGGGCTCTCCATGAGCTCCTGGTGGGTATGGCTCTGGCAGACCTGGCATGGGCATGGCAGGAACTTCATCTCCTCCAGCTTCCATGTCCCTCGGGTTGTCAGGTATCTGCCCTGCTTTGCAAAGAGGGCATAGGCGGCAGAGTCGAAGAGGTCGCATCCCATGGCTGCAGCCAGGGCGAAGATCATTGGGTGGCCTGCTCCAAAGAGGTGCACCGGTGCTCCAGATCCAAGGCCGGCCTTGGATGCAGCAATCACATTTACCAGATCCTTGAAGCGGTAGGTCTCCATCAGAGGAACCACGGCTCCGATTGGGTATACATCGAACTTCATATCTCTGAGGCTTCTGGCTGCCTTTTCTCTGAGATCAAGAAAGGTCGAACCCTGTATGGGGCCTGCCAGAAGAGAGCCTGTGCCCTGGCGGCTGGCGGCTTCCTCTAGCCTTCGCTCAGTCTCCTGGAGCTCAGAGGCTGCCCTCTCCCTGGAGACGTCTGGCGGGGTTGGTATATCAAGCGGCACGCAGATGTCGGATTTTATGGCTAGCTGGAAATCCAGTATCTCCAGGGGCTGGACCTCCACCTCTCCGTAAACCGAAAGCTGGAACGCCCCTGAATCGGTCATGATAGGACCATTGTATCCAAGAAGGTTATGCAATCCTTCTTTCAAGGCTTTCTCTTTTAGAGCCTGGTCCTGGTTAATTATGTAGCTGTTTGTGATAAGAATGCTTGCTCCCATCTTTCCAAGCTCTGAAGCGGGTATAAGCTCAAGGTGAGGGTTGACCACGGGCATCAGCGCCGGGGTCTCTATAGTGCCATGGGGCGTGACGAGCCTTCCTATCCTTCCAGCCAGATCCTTGTGTAGGATCTCAAAACAATCCGGCATAACTGTTTCTTCGGCCAATAAGACATAAATAGGTTGGGACAGATGCAGAGCAAGGATCAATCGAAGATATTAAAAGGGATGTATTAATATGAGATGGATCGCTTTACTATCATTAATTTGCCTCCTAGGCGGAGCTACAGCTCAGCAGATGTTTACAGGCGAGGGATACACTAGCACACAGCTCTCATTCATGGATAGTTCTGTGTCAGACACTGGCACTTTTGAGCCTTTTGTCACCAACTACTGGTCATCGTATATACAGAATCCCCAGAATGCCACATCTATTCCAGTGGACAACCCCAAGAACACCATGACCATCTGGTATAACACCTTCCCAATGAAGTTCGACCAGCCCGTTACTATCTCCAAGACCAGCTTTGAGAGCAGCGTTGCCGGTGGCGAGACCTATACTCCTACCCAGATGAACAGCATGCTTCTGGAGAGGTCTACCCTGCAGCAGTTCGATCAGAACCCGGGCTCTAAATATGGCTCAGTGACGCCCACATTGCTTCCCAGCAGCAGCTTCTCTGTGTCCAGCGCTGATAACGAGTCCGTAACCGAGTCCTCATCGGGCCAGGTTCTATCTCAGGGCATAATATCTCTGTTCACAACTTGAATTAAAATGAGTTTGCCAGCTGCCCAGGGCAGCTGACCAGCGTTTCATTTTTTATGCCTAAGCCTTTCTTCCTGCAACAGTATACGGGAGCAGGCCGCCTGCCAGAAGGATCTCTCTCTGGCGGGCTGAGAGGTTCATCTTCAGAGCTATCTCCTTTCCATCAGAGATTGCCTTGACCTCATCTTTGCCGCTCTGGATGGCCTGGCGTATTCCTGGAATGGTCACATGTCCGCCGCTCTTTAAGGCTTCATAATCCGATTCGCTGGCAAAGGTGAAGGGCACAATCCCGAAGTTCACCAGGTTGGCTGCATGAATCCTCTCTATGGACTTGGCCATCACTGCCTTTATGCCCAGGTACATGGGGCACATGGCAGCGTGCTCTCTGGACGATCCCTGGCCGTAGCTGAGCCCGGCGACTATCAGGTTGTGGATGCCCTGGTCCCTGCAGGCAGCGGCCCTCTTGGAGAAGTCCTTATCCAGAGGCTCGAATACGAACTCGGAGTACTTGGGGACATTGGAGCGGTACTTCAGCCTTGAGCCTGCGGGCATGATGTGGTCTGTGGTCACAAGGTCCTCGACCTTGATTGTCACTGTTCCTTTGATGTCTTCGGGCATTGGCGTGTTCACAGGAGGCTCGCCTATGTTCGGGCCGCGGCGGATGGTCACCTTCGACCTGGCTGCTGTCGGCAGGGGCTTGATTATCATGGTGTCGTCTATCTCGAACCGGTCCGGCATCTCAATGCTCTTCGGGCTTAAGCCCAATGATCTTGGATCTGTGACCTTGCCTGTCAGAGCAGCGGCTGCGGCCACTGTCGGGCTTGTCAGGTAGACGTTTGCACTCGGCGTTCCAGACCGACCTTTGAAGTTGCGGTTGCTGGTTCGTATGGAGACGGAGTCTGTGCGTGGGGACATGCTGTTGCCTATGCAAAATCCGCAGGCGGACTCGAGTATTCTTGCTCCAAACGAGAGGAGGTCTGCCAGGGCTCCGTTTTTGGATATCATCTTCAGAACCTGTCTTGAGCCGGGCGCTATGCCGAGGCTCACGCCCTCTGGCAGTGTGCGGCCCTTCACCATCTGGGCTACGGTCATGAGGTCCACATAGGACGAGTTGGTGCACGATCCTATCATGACCTGGTCCACGGGGAGGTCTAGATCTTTGATGGGCTTGATGTTTCCGGGGCTGTGAGGCGCTGCGGCCAGTGGCTCCAGGCTGGACAGGTCTATATCTATCACTTTATCATAGGTCGCATCTGTGTCTGCAGCCAGGGGTGTCCACTGGTCTCCTCTTCCCTGGGCATCAAGGAACCTCCTGGTTTGAGAATCGCTTGGGAATATGGATGTGGTGACGCCGGTCTCGGCACCCATGTTGGTAATGGTTGCCCTCTCAGGCACTGTGAGGCTGGAGATTCCATCTCCTGAATACTCACAGACGTATCCGACATTGCCCTTGGTGGTCAGCTTCTCCAGAACCTTCAGGGCCACATCTTTGGCTGTGACCCATGGCTGGAGATTGCCTGTCAGGCGGACGTTTATCACTCTCGGGCAGGTCAGGTAGTATGCTCCTCCGCCCATGGCAACGGCCACATCTAAGCCTCCAGCGCCCATGGCGATCATTCCCAGGCCTCCGGCTGTTGGGGTGTGGCTGTCGGATCCGAGCAGGGTCTTCCCCGGCCTCGCGAAGCGCTCCAGGTGGACCTGGTGGCATATCCCGTTTCCAGGGCGGGAGAAGTATATGCCATACTTCTCGGCTATGGACTGGAGATAGGCATGATCGTCGGCGTTCTCGAACCCGACCTGAATTGTGTTGTGGTCCACATAGCTGACAGAGAGCTCGGTCTCAATGTCGTTTAGGCCCATGGATTCGAACTGCAGGTAGGCCATGGTGCCTGTTGCATCCTGGGTCAGAGTCTGGTCTATCTTGATACCAATCTCCGATCCGGGCTGGTAGGAGCCGTCTACTAGATGCTCCTTCAGGATCTTCTCAGTCAAGGTGTAACCCATAAAAGACCTCCAGGGGATGGATTTCTTAACCTTCTCAGGCGGTATCTAAGATATTAAAACTCGACGCGTCGGGATACCTGTTTCCTACGGGGCATATTGCATGGCGACTTCCGTGGTGGTGTATTGCATATTCATTGAATATTCTTCTGATCTATCATGGCGTGCGTTGCCTCTCTGGCTAAATGTATTGACTCATATATGCATGGATTCGCGCTGTTTGGCGCCCCTATCTCGCGCAACTGGCAATTTTCTTTGTTCATGTGCCACTTCTACCTGCTTCTTAGGTCATACACGACGAAATCTTTAAATACCTCTATTGCTTAGGAGAGGAGGCCGACGTGTAATGCAGTTGAGCAGGGCTCTCGTCGCGATCCTCATAAGACGCGACATGATCCTGGGTCTCTGAGAACAGAAACCATTAAATACCCGACATGCGTATATGCGGAGGCCGATGTTCTGTGCGCCCTGGTGCGCTGAATTGAGCCTCAAAATCTCAGTTCGGGAGAAGGGACTTAGAAACCCTTAAATACCAGGTGTGACAACATAGATGGGCCGACG
>DATMZB010000311.1:0-4681 GCA_035560655.1 Methanotrichaceae archaeon
TCAGCCAGATCGAGACTTCGAGTTTGTGCGATTATGTAGAAGATAAGGCTCAATAGCAGTGCCAAGAGTGTTCTTCTAGAATCAGCCATTTTGCCAGCCTCGATTCATAGGCAGTGTGCCGATAGTTCTGTAAATTGATAAGTGAGCCCTGTATCCAATCAAGTATTGGCATACAAAGGAAGGGATACAGAGCAATGGACTCAATAGAGGTATTACAAGATTATCTTGTCGATCAAGAGTCAGGACTAAAAGAGCTTTTGACCTGGTTCCTGAATCAGGTGATGCTGCTAGAGGCATTGCAGCAAACAGGGGCTGAGCCATATCAAAGAGCAGACGGCAGAAAAGCTCATCGCAATGGATACAAGAAAAGGAATCTAAAGACAAGAGTTGGCGAGATAACATTAAAAAAGCCACAGTTGAGAGAGTCTTCTTTCGAGACAACGATATTTGATAAATATTCTCGAATAGAGAAAGCATTGATAAACGCTATTGCAGAATCCTATATTCAAGGAGTCTCAACAAGAAAAATCCAAGAAATAGTTTGTCATCTTGGGCTTGATCAGCTATCACCCTCAAGCATATCAAGGATTTCAAAGGAATTGGATGATAAGATAAATGAATTTCTTAATAGGCCAATAGAAGAGAAGATAGTGTATCTATTTGTTGATGCTAGCTACTTCAAAGTTAGATTTGAGTCAAGATATGTAAATAGGGCCTTCCTGGTTGTTACAGGAGTTAGAGCAGATGGTTATCGCGAGATACTTGGTGCAAGAATCGCAGATGGTGAGGATGAGCTATTCTGGTCTGGACTATTTGACGATCTGAAGCTAAGAGGACTATCTGGTGTGCAATTAGTGGTATCGGATGGCCATAAAGGAATACAAAAAGCTGTCCAGGAATCATTCATCGGTGCATCATGGCAGATGTGCCATGTTCACTTCATGCGAGCTGTATTAAAAAATATACCTAATAAATACAAAGCAGAGATAGCCCAAAAGATCAAAGAGGCTCTGGATAATGAGATAGATATTCAAGCGCTCTCTGAAGAACTGGATATTAGAGGATATTCAAAAGCCGCTGACACTATCGAACGGTTTAGGTTTGATTTATGGAATTATAAGCCCTTTCCAAAGAATCACTGGAGGAGGGTCAGAACTACTAATGGTATGGAACGAATAAATAAAGAACTTAAACGAAGATCTCGCGTCGTTGGGGCTTTCCCCAACGATCAGTCATTCATGCGATTAGGTGTCTCTATCCTAATTGATATGAATGAGGAATGGATTACAGCTAAAAAGTATTTATCTTGGAACGATGAGTGACCAATGAAGGATACAGGGCTCGGCCAAATTACAGAACATTCGTCACACTACCTGGGCTGCGTCATAGATGGATGCCCGGCAGGCCTTGAGTTGGTGAAATCAGATATACAAAAGGAGCTTTATGCAGATGTGCCTGATCACAGCCTTGGAACTCCGAGGAGAGAGCAGAACGGCTTTGAGATATTGTCGGGCCTGCTCGAAGACAAAACCCTGGGAACGCCGATATGTATAGCGATTAATAACCATAACAAGAGCAGCGTAGATTATGAACGCATTAAGAGCTATTACAGGCCCGGGCATGCCGAATATACCTATCATAAGAGGTACGGCATCTACTCACCTTACGGCGGTGGAAGGGCATCTGGCAGAGAGGCCATTGCCCGCATAGCCGGGGGGGCAGTAGCCAAGAAGCTGCTTTTGAGAAATGGGATAACCTTCCACAGCAGAGTAGAAGAGCTCGCTGGCCAGGATTGCTCTACTCCTGAGAATATGGAGCATGCCAAGGAGTGTTGCCTTGAGATAGCAAAGGACGGTGATTCTACAGGTGGCATTGTGTCTCTAGTGGTCAAGGGCATTCCGGCAGGCGTGGGGGGACCTGTATTTGATAAGCTCCATTCCCTGGTAATGTTTGGCCTGAGCACCATTGGCGGAGTCAAGGGCGTGGAGAGCGGACAGGGATTTAATGCAGCTAGGATGAGGGGGAGTGAGTTCAATGATCCCTTTGGGGTCGAGGATGGTGAAGTTATGCCCCAGAGCAACAATGCAGGTGGGGTTCTTGGAGGGATCAGTACCGGGCTTGACTTAAGCTTTAGAATAGCCATAAAGCCGACTCCTTCCATATTCAAGCCCCAGCGTACAGTGAACTGGAAGACTATGGAAGAGGAGACTCTTCTTCTGGATGGAAGGTTCGATAAGAATTTTGCACCAAGAGTGGCGCCAATCGCCGAGGCCATGGCCGCTCTGGTCATTGCTGATCAGATGATTCTGGCAGGATATGCAAATCCACTGAGGTTTGGGGGGCAGGCTCAGCCTTCCGCAGGAGTTTGCCAAAGAAGGCATTGCCAAAGAGTTGCCAGGGCGGAGCTGATACCATTAATGCATTGAGGAATCCGATGAATAAAACAAGGGTTCTGGCTCTGGCATCTATACTGGTTGCAGCGGCTGCCATGCTCGCCATAGGCCTGCTCCGGGATGTGGACTTCACCAGGTCTTCAGCCACATATGGAAATTACGATCTGCCGGGAAAAGAGAGCTGGGTCATGAAGCTCATGCCAGGCGTGCCCGACCTGGCCTCGATAAAGGTTTATGGAGAGCTCCATATTCCGCCTTTAGTCTTCATAGGCATCCTCTTTGCATTCATGCTTGTCGTCTCCGTCTATGGAAACGCATTTGATCTCCTCTACAGGAAGGCAGCCCAGTGGACTGCCTTCGCCCTGGCCAGGATGGGCGTTCTCAGGGTGTCCGGCCTGTGCCCCCTCTCCAGGACATCATTTGGCACGTTTGGCTTCTTGAACTGCCAGGCCTGTGAGATGACGACAGGCGCCTGTCCCATAGGCATGATTCAGTGGAGCCTTATGCACATGAGGTTCCCTTTCCTGGCTGTTGGCATCGTCCTCATGAGCGGGGCCGTGCTTGGAAGAGCAGTCTGTGGATGGCTGTGCCCCTTTGGATTCCTCTCGGATGCGTTTGACAGGGCGTCCCTGAAGAAGTATCGGCTTCCTTTCCAGGCCGGCTATCTCAAGTTCCTGGTCCTGCTGCTGATCTTCACAGCAGTGGCCTGGCCGTCTCCCTATTTTTGTGCCGTACTATGCCAGAGCGGAAGCATGTTTGGGCTTTTGCCATACTATCTGACCACAGGGCTTCCAGCCTTGAGGCTTACTCTATCTCAGGGCGGCTGGGAGATGACAATGCTTGGGTATCATATATTCCTGGGATCCTTATTCGCAGCCGGCGCCGTTTTAGTAAGCGGGAGGTGGTTTTGCCGTTACCTCTGTCCTCTTGGTGCCTGGTACGGGCTCTTCAACTACCTGTCACCCTTGAGGGTAGCTCATCATGAGATGATGTGCAGCCATTGCAGAGCATGCTCCAGGTGCTGTCCCATGGATGTTGATCTAGGCAGAGGTGGGTTCCTGGATGTCACGGGATGTATCAGGTGCGGCCGGTGCATCAAAGCCTGCAGTATGAATGCCAGGAGCTTTTCCATATCATTTGGCCCTGCTCCGGTCAATGTAGGGCGCGAAGAAGTACATGAGCACGAACTCCTCACACAGCCTCAGGACTGAGGCTAGAATTCTTCAGAAAAGCCCTAATTAGATCAGCTCCTCTCTTTTCCTCACGATTATTGTGCCTACTCGCCTGATAACTCTGGATTCCATCCCCTGCAGGATATAGCCCGAGAGGAAGATAGACACAAAGCATGCCCCAGCAGCCATCACGAACGCTGAATGATAATAAAACCCCATCAATTGCAGCTTATTCAGGACCAGGTCCATGAAATCGAGGTTGAATAGTATCAGGAGGTATGTAGCATAAGAGCTGAATGCTATGCCCCCTATTGCCGGGCGGATTCTGTCTGGGATCATGTAGCCGTAGGCTCTGGCTATGCAGTACGCAGTGAAGCAGCCTGAAATGGATATGGCAGAGAAGATCAGGCCTTCAGAGAATGAGCCTGGAAAGGTCTGCGGGAGCTGGTTGTACCTGAACGCTATCACTGTTAGGACGGCCATTAGCATGATCCCTCCTGCAGGAATCAGATATCTCTTTGATCTCTCATATAAGGCCTCAAAGGACTCTGATCCATATGCTGCAACTATGCCTCCAACGAAGGTAAGGAAGAAGTAAATTACATACTCAAAGAACAGGTTGTAATAGGCATGCATTATGGTGAAGAGTGAGAGCAAGGCCAGAGTCACCAGGGTCGTGTGAATCAGGCTCCTGCCTCGGACCAGGAGTGGATATGCTGCATAATATATTATGATTGCACCTACGAACCAGAACCCCTGCACGCGCAGGTTGAAGACGCCTTGAAGTCCCAGGGCATATATGGGGAGGTCCTCAGCGGTGATGAAGGTGGCTAAAACCACTAGAATATAGAGCGGGTAGATTCTAAGCATGCGCTTTCTGTAAAAGGCGGAGAGCGATTGGACAGAGCCGTTATTGGCATACAGCAGGTACCCGGATGCAAAGAAGAACAGGCTGTTTCCTATATCTCCAATGGTGTCAGCCACGGCTCTGGGGAAGTTCTGATCATCCCCCAGATGCATGAGAATTCGTGAGAGCACTACGAAGATCATAGCCGCTGCACGCACTACCTCAAACTCCCATAACTTCATCTGGATGTTATTTGAAGATTACAGAAT
>DATMZB010000312.1:0-9033 GCA_035560655.1 Methanotrichaceae archaeon
CCCATGCTTGCTGAGCTCCTATCTTTATGGGCATCAACATAATGTGCATATATGATAGAAAACCGATCAGATTTTAGTGGCCTTCCAGATCACCCAAAAAACTAATAGCCATGCCGGGCAAAAAGATATGAGAAGGTCAAGGCGTCAAAGGAGAGGAGTTTGTGGCAGATCATTCAGCAGATCAATACCCCAGGATCAAGTCGGGCATACCCGGGTTCGACGAGATGGTAGATGGAGGTTTTCACAGGGGAACCGTCAACACGATTACGGGCTCATCAGGTACTGGCAAGACCGTCTTTGCTTCTCAGTTCATTTACTACGGCATCACAAAAGAGAACCAGAAAGGCATGATAATTACCCCTTCAGAGAGCGCCGAGTTCCTCAGGAGGGAGATGGCAGCCTCTTTCAAATGGGACCTGTCCGCGCTTGAGCAGGCAGGAAAGCTCAGCATTGTGGACGTCACAGACCCGGTGCTCAGGCTCCAAAAGAGCATAGAGTCGGATCCAGTTGAGTTTCTGGTGAACTTCAGGAAGCTCATAGACAGGAAGCTGGAAGAGGAGAAGCCAACCAGGCTCTTCATTGATGATCTAATGGCCTTCTTCACGGCCGTTGAATCGCCTTTCAAGATCAGGTCTCTTGCAGACGACCTATTCGGCACCATAAGGAACCACGGGGTCACGACAGTCGTTACCATTGGCACTGCCTTTGGCATGAACCAGATACTCGAGTATGGCGCAGACTCTGCCACGGTTCTTAAGAGAGACAGGATAGGAAATGTGCTCATAAGGTCCATATACATAATGAAGATGAGAGGCTCCAAGATTGCCAACACCATAAGGGTCCTGGATATATCGGATGATGGGATGTCAGTCTCAATGCTCTCGCCTTACCCATGAGGTATCCATGATTCAGAGATGGATAGTAATCGCCGGGGAGGAGGGCGGTCCTGCATCCAACAAGATGGGCGGCATCTGGAACGTCATAGATGCCGAGTCTAGGACTCTGGCCAGGTTCATTGCAGATAAGACGATTGAGGAAGATCTGAGAATCCTGGTGGCCGGCCCCTATTACCAGTCTCAGGGCTCTGACTGGAACAAGGGCAAGTCCAGGGTCACTGACATATCAGAGTATGAGAAGCTGGATATGGGCCCTGAGCTCTCTTCGGTCCTGTCGGCCCTTGCCTTACGCGGCATTGAGGTTGTCACCTGCCAGAAGACCATCGATGGAGTCCCTATAGGTTATTTGCTCTTCAACACCAGCTACTTCCAGTCGAGGCTGATGCGCTGGCACGGCCAGGACCTGACCCTGAACAACATGATAAAGACAGAGGCCTATGAGCTGGCAGGCCTTGACTCAATGAGGTTTGAGAGGACCCATTACGGCGATGAGTACCTCCATTATCTGGACCTATCCTATGCCATTTCAGAGTTCGTCAGGATCCTTGCCACTCTGACTGAGGAGTCTACAGAGAAGTACGGGGACAAGGCAGTGTCTGAGTTTGCCAAGGCACTGCTTCCCAAGATCAGGGCCTCTTTGCACTGCCATGAGTTCGGGGTCTTCTATGCAGTAGCCAGGCTAAAGAAGCTGGGGGTGCCTGTACGCACAATAGATACTCTGCATGCAACATCCCCCGGCCGCACTGCAGGCTACAAGACCCTGGATAAAATAGCCAGGGGCGACTCATCATGGGAGCCCGGGACGCCTGTAGGCATGGCCACTTTGGAGTCGCTGGCCAGGTATGCAGACGTGGTCACGTTTGTTGGAGACTCCACAATGAAGGAGGCCCTTCTCTTCTACAAGCTCAAGGGCCTGGTGATCAGAAACGGGATAGATGCCGACTCAGATGAGATAGACTGGGCAAAGAAGGACCGGTGCAGGGCGAAGATCCAGAAGTTTTTAGCCGACAACATTTACAAGTACTGCAACGGCAAGTGCGTCGATCCTGAGAGCATCATACCCCTCTTCACAATATCCAGGATAGAGATAGAGAACAAGGGCTACCCCCAGCTCCTGGACGCCCTGGCGCTTCAAGACCACCTGCTCAAGCACAGGATAATGGGACAGCGCCATGCTGAAGAGACAAAGGTGGTCTGCTTCCTGATAGCTGCCCACGGCCCAAAGCCTAAGGATAAACTCCCTGAAGGATTCCCAGTGAACCTGCCGCCTGAGATACTGGTTGGAGAAGAGCTCCGGCTGGAGAGCATGATCAAGTCCAGGGAGCTTGGAGAGAGCGAGCTCATCTCCGGAAAGAGGGATGTGACTGCCATACTCTATCCTCAGTGGATAGGACCCAACGACGGCGGCCTTGGCATGAGGGGCGACGAGGTAATGGCAGGATGCGTGGCCGGGATCTTCCCGAGCCAGTACGAGCCTTTCCTCCTGACCGCGCTTGAGGCGGGCAAGGAGGGCACTCCAAGCATAGTGAGCAGGGCTGCGGGCTACAGCGACGCCTTAAAGAGGGTCAAGCGCAGGGTCCCGGGCCTTGGCGGTGTCATAATCGTGGACAATGTGGAGGAGCTGCCAGAGGAGACTGTGCTCGACTATGCCCTGGCCATGGACTACTTCACATGGACATATCTGGAGGACCAGGTCAAGTACAGGCTGCTATGCGAGGAGTCGTTCTCTCTTGCAAAGCAGATGAACTGGAGAGAGCCTGTGCTTGAGTATTACAAGAACCTGGTTGTTTGAGATTGAGATGGTGCCTGAATGAGAATAGCTTACCTTAGCACCGAGTTCCCGCCAAAGATCTATGGCGGCCTTGGAGTATATGTGGACTTCATATCCAGGGCACTGACTGCCCTTGGCAACCGCGTCACGGTCTTCACTCTGGGTTATGAGGGCCTGGAATTGCATGAAGACCTGGGCGGTGTTGAAGTGTTCAGGGAGACGCCCCTGCCCATGGGAGATGGGTTGGAACCCTTTCTGTCCAAGGAAACCCTGGACTGGGGGTCCGGCCTCAAGTTCCTCTTTGAGCTCATGAGCTACAACCAGCTCTCTGCGGCGGATATCAGGGTCCTGAACAGGTTCGATATCTGCGTGGCGCATGACTGGCTGGGTCTGCCCGGGGGAATGGCTGCCAAGAGGGCTGGCTTTCCCCTGATATACCACGTACACGGCACTGAGGCTGGGAGGTCGGTCCACCCCAACCCTCAGCTCGTGCATCTGGAGAAGCGGGGCGGAGAGGTGGCTGATTGTGTCATCACAGTATCAAATGCCATGAAAGATGAGCTGATAGGCCTTGGCTTTCCTGCTGATAAGATCCGAGTCTGCTATCACGGGGTGGACGCCAGGTTCTTCGATCCTGCCAGGCTCGATCCAAAGAGGCTGGCAGATCTCAGGGCCGGGTACGGATTTGGACCTGATGATACTGTCATTCTGTTCATAGGCCGCCTGGAGCCCGTCAAGGGAGTGATCCAGCTCATTGAGGCCATGCCCGCGGTCCTGGAAAAGCATCCCGGTGCCAGGCTCCTCATCGTGGGGCGCGGCACGCTTGAGGACCGCGTCAGGTCCATGGCCGGGGGCTCAAAGCATCTGATCCTGAACACTGATTTCCTGGATGATGAGTCAAAGGCCTACACATATGCTCTGGCCGATCTGTGCGTCTTTCCAAGCCTTTACGAGCCCTTTGGGATAGTCGGTCTGGAGGCGGCGTCCATGGCCAGGCCTGCTGTTGTGGGCGCGGCCGGTACCAGCGGCCTGAGGGAGATCGTGGAGAACCCGGCTTCAAAGAAGCCTACCGGGGTGCATGTGAACCCAAGAAGCCCGCAGGACATAGCCTGGGGCATCAACCTGGCGCTGGAGGACCCTGAGAGGCTCAAGGACTGGGGAAGAAACGCCAGGGAGAGGGTGCTCAATCTATTCACGTGGGAGCGGGCGGCTGAGCTTACCATGGACATATACAGGGAGGTGGCAGGATCCCGGAGCTGAGGAAGCACTACTTTCTGGATGAGTACTGCATAATAGCAGCAGACAGGAGGAAGCGGCCTTCGGACTTTCTTGCATCCAAGGCTGAGAAGGGGGATGCCAGGTCATGTCCGTTCTGCCCCGGAAATGAGGACAAGACACCTCCGGCAGTTGTTGCTTATACTGCAGAGGGCGTGGTTGAAGGAGAGGCCGCCAGGGAGGCGCGCGACTGGCAGATCAGGGTCATACCAAACCTCTATGCGGCCATGGTGCCTCAGCCTGCCCCCCCGACTCTGCAGTGGGTGGCTCTCCCGGGGCACGGCTCACACGAGGTCATAATAGACTCTCCTGATCACTGGACAAGCGCCGCAGAGTTCAGCGTGGAGCGCCTTGACCTTCTTTTATCAGTCTACAGGGACCGCTATTCTTACTACTGCGGCATGAACGATGTCAGGTACATAGCCATATTCAAGAACAGGGGCGAGGCTGCAGGAGCCTCTCTGGCCCACACCCACTCCCAGGTGGTGGCTCTGCCGATAATTCCACCGCTGATCAAGCGCGAGGTTGAGGCAAGCTCAGAGGCCTCGTTCTGTCTGTACTGCAATGTTATAGAGCGCGAGGCTGCATCTGAGAGGCTGATATCCAGGAACGATTCATGGATTCTGATTGCGCCCTTCTACTCCCAGGCTCCATACGAGACCTGGATACTTCCAAGGGCTCATATAAGCAACCTGGACGAGATGACAGAGGCACAGAGGATGGACCTGGCAAGGATGATCAAGGACGCCCTCATGAGGAACTCGTCGCTTCTGAATGACCCGCCGTTCAATCTCGAGATCTTCCAGATGCCTTATGATTACCATATGAATATACGTATACAGCCAGCTATATCAAAAACCGCGGGGT
The DNA here is from genome assembly GCA_035560655.1 of Methanotrichaceae archaeon. Lineage (GTDB taxonomy): Archaea > Halobacteriota > Methanosarcinia > Methanotrichales > Methanotrichaceae > DATMZB01. The sequence goes on from DATMZB010000312.1 coordinate 4,810, forward strand.
TCGAGCGCGGCACAGGCGTCTACTTAAACCCCGTGCCTCCAGAGCAGGCTGCAGCAGAGCTCCGTCTGATGCAGAAAACCGAAAAGTTAAATAATCAACAGCATCTAAAGCCTTTATAAAGATATTCAAGGTTGAAATTGCTGCCCGTAGCGCGGCACGCTATGAGCATTTGTGGCCTGCGTATGCTTGTTATCAGCATGTCTTCCTCTTTGGGCATCATGGCGATGATGGCATTCGATAATGGATTAGTGTAAAGCGTAACTGATCAAAACACGGATGAATAATAATTGGTGAAGTAGATGCGAATAGGAATGCTCTCTTGGGAGAGCCTGTACTCCATAAAGGTCGGCGGAGTGGCGCCTCATGTTTCTGAACTCTCTGAAGCCCTGGCGAGACGGGGCCATGAGGTTCATGTCTTCACACGAAGGGGAGATTTTGATGCTTATGATAAGATCAATGGCGTTCATTATCAGAGGGTTGATTTTGATAATTCCGGAGATATAATTGCCCAGATGGACAAGATGTGCGATGCCATCTTCGAGAGGTTCAAGGGTGTTACTGACCTCTTTGGCAAGTTCGACCTGGTACATGCCCATGACTGGCATCCCGTGCGGGCTTTAACAAGGATCCGACAGGCCTCTGGCCTTCCCTGCCTGATCACAATGCACAGCACCGAGTGGGGCAGAAATGGCAACACATTCAGCGACTGGCCCGCCGCCAAGGAGATATCTCACAGGGAGTGGCTGGGATGCTACGAGTCCAACAGGGTGATTGTAACCACCAAGCGAATGCTGGACGAGCTTGAGTGGATATATGCAGTTCCTGAAGGCAAGATAGACATCATACCAAACGGCATAATCAGCGGAAAGCTAAGGCGCTCTCTGGATGCAGGCCGCGTGAAGGAGCGGTATGGGATCCATCCCCTGGCTCCTGTGGTGATGTTTTGCGGGAGGATGAGCTTTCAAAAGGGTCCGGACCTGCTGGTTGAGGCCATACCCATGGTGCTGAAAAACCGCCGGGATACCAAGTTCATATTCGTAGGCGAGGGCGGAATGAGGGCTGAGTGCGAGCGCAGGGCCAGAGAGCTGGGGGTGGCAGATGCGTGCCGCTTCCTCGGATACACCTCAAGCTCTGCCAAGGAGGAGCTGATAAACGCCTGCGATATGATGTGCATCCCCAGCAGGAACGAGCCCTTTGGGGTTGTGGTGCTTGAGGCCTGGGACGCTTGCAAGCCGATAGTCGCCACTGAGGCCATAAGCATAATCAAGAACTTCGAGGACGGGCTGCTGGCCTATGTCCAGCCCGAGTCTCTAGCATGGTGCATAAACCGGCTGCTGGAGCATCCCGAGGAGATGAAGAAGCTCGGGTCCGCCGGAATGAAGAGGGTCGAGGCCGAGTTTTCCTGGGACAGGATCGCAGACAGGACCGAGAAGGTTTACAATAAGGTCCTTGGCAAAAACAGCGGAGAAAGCACAAACAGCACAAAGAGCGCAAGCAGTGGAAACAGCGGGAACAGCGTGGGAAAAGCCGCGCCTGGCCGGGGCCAAGATCGCCTGGTTCTAAATATTTGAATATGCCCATTCGGGCATAAATCCCTGCTCTAAAGCCATCTTACGGCTTGAGCATGGCGATCTCTCTTTTAATTCCGCCTGTCAGAGCGGTTCTCCATACCTGCGCCCAAACCATGTTCAGGATCTATCCTACCGAAAGCTTCAAAAACAGGGAGCACAACAGGGGGATGTCGCAATGCGCAGACAGCGCCTCGATAGCTCAGCTCGGTACAGAGCGTCCTTGGTTAAGGATCTCGTATGATCGGCTAATATTGAGGTGGTTCAGGTGCCTTCGTGGCTCAGTCGGTAGAGCGCTTCCTTGGTAAGGAAGAAGTCGCGGGTCCGATTCCCGTCGAAGGCTTATGGATAGGGTTGAACTCTATCCCTTTCCTTTTAACAGCTTCAGTGCTTTGTATTAAGAAAGAGACAGATCTCCTGCTTCAGTCCTCTGAAAGATAAACCTTCTCCGCAGCCAGGCAGAGATCGTCCCAGTCATAACCCCTGGCAGCATCTATGCACGCGCTTCTCATGCCCATCCCCTTCTCAAGGCCCGTCCTTATAGCCATCCCAAGATCCTCATCAGAGACCTGGCACTTGAACCCGGTGCCCTCTTTCAGGAGGTCGCACACTGCATTCATCCTGTGGTCCACTGTGACCACAGGCAGCCCGCATGCATTGGCTTCCAGTGCCGCTATCCCAAACCCCTCCCTGGATGAGGGCATTACAAAGACCCTGGACGATTTTATCAGGGATATGACCTGGTCGTGGTCATCCAGAAATCCCCTGAAGCTCACATTCCTGGAGAGACCAAAATCCAGGGAGAGCTTTTCAAGCCTGGACCTCTCAGGCCCGTCCCCGATAATCACTGCCCTGAGGTCCGGAACCTCTCTGCGTTCCCTGGCCAGGGCTCTGATCAGGAGGTCGACGTTCTTATGCCCGGCCAGCCTTCCGGCAAATATTACATCCGAATGCTCGGCAGATGCCTTCACACCTGCTATGTGGTTGAAGTCTATCCCTGTGGGGATCACCTTGACATCTTTTGCACCCAGGGCCTCCAGGTCCATCTTTGTCCTATCAGAGATGGCTATATTCTGGTCAGCAAGCCTGGCGCAAGACCTCTCCACAGCCTGGCCGAGCATCCCCATCCTGCCCAGGTACTCCTGCCAGTAATCGCCCCAGACCTCCAGCCAGGTTATAAAGAGTTTGGACTTCATCATTGAGGAGACGAGCCTGGCAGAAAAGCAGGGGAAGTAGGGGAACTCCTGGCAGTCTATGATGTCATAGCTCTCTTTAATGGATGGCAGAATTTTCAGGGCAAAGAGGAGGGCCTCCTTTACAGACCTCCTGTCACCCGAGTACAGGCCCATGGGCCGGCATATGCCGTGCAGGTGGACGCCGTCTTTGGTCTGAATGCTATCTCCATCCCACCACTTTATGCCATAGCAATGGACCTCATGGCCCCGGCCGGCCAGGCGCCTGGACAGCTCATATATCCTGCGCTCGCCGCCGCCCTTGACCCAGGGGTAGACGGCGTCGTAAACGTAAGCTATCCTCAACTAGTCATCCCTGCCCAGATGGCCGTTGTTTAAGAGAAGCAGGCTTATGAACATCCCGGAGAAGATGGTCTGTATCCCCAGTATTGACAGTATCAGGGCCATCATGGCGGTCTGGATCTCGTAGAGCGATCCATATCCTGCAGCCCTCCAGCTGAAGAGCACCTTTGCGCCCAGAAGCACACCGGCTGCCAGGAGGAGGATTCCAATAACCAGCTCTTTCTCAAGAGAGTGGTAGCTCATCAGCTTCTGCACAATGACGCGCTCTCCTGAGACGCCATATGTGGCCCCGAAGGCCTCGAAGTAGAGTCCTGCCAGGAACATCTGGTAGCCTATGATCAGGAGAAGGCTTCCAAGTATGAGCGAGTGCATCCTCAGGTCGTTTGACTCGGAGATCATAGATACCCTGACTGCCAGTGCAAGGCCCAGCACCAGAGCCACAAGGCCGGGGCCCAGCAGGAAAGGCACAGGGCGATAGAGCATCATGAACCGGAGATGCCTCCAGCCGTCTGAGAATGATGAGAGCTTGGAGATGCCCTTTCGCGGATAGTAGGTTATTGGAACCTCTGCGATTCTCAGCTTTTTGTGCGATGCCTCTATCACCATCTCAGAGGCGAACTCCATGCCGCCTGTGTGCAGGTTGAGCAGGTTTAAGCCGTCTCTGGTGATGGCCCTCATGCCGCAGTGGGCGTCTGATATTCCTGCAGAGAAGAGGTGGTTGAGTATCCAGGTCAGCACCGGGTTTCCTATATAGCGGTGAAGTACTGGCATGGCCCCGGGCCTGATATCGCCGTGAAGCCGCGTGCCCATGACCAGATCGTACCTGCCGCTTTGGAGGAGCTCCAGGAACTTATTCATCTCACAGGGGTCGTATGTCAGGTCTCCGTCCATGATCACTATGTACTTTCCACGGGCGAACTTGAATGCAGAGAGGTAGGCGTTGCCGTAGCCGAGCTTCTCAGGGGTGACCACTGTCGCCCCCATGGATTCGGCAATGCCTGTGGTGCCGTCTGAAGAGCTGTCAGAGACTATGATCTCCCCATCCAGGCCCATCTCCTCGAAGACCGATTTGGCCCGGCGTATACACTCGCCTATAGTCTCCTCCTCATTCATAGCTGGAA
>DATMZB010000313.1:0-10171 GCA_035560655.1 Methanotrichaceae archaeon
GCCTTGGTGATGAGGCATCTCTCCAGGAGACGACAGTCATATCCTCTGAAGGTCTCGCTCAGTCCCGCGAGGCCGGTGGCTCTGGAAACAGCCGCCTTAACCAGCAGATAAGCGGGCAGGATTACTCCATCAATGACAACATCTCCAGCTCAGGTTCGCTGATGTCCAAAACATCATCATCAGCCACAGGCCAGGGCGCGGAGGTCAGCCAGACTCTTGAGGGGTCCGGCAGCATCAGCCTGGACCTGCACGGCATCCAGGGCAGCGGCGAGACAGTCCAGGAGGCCAGCGTGGCTGATGGGGCCCTATCCTCATCCCAGAGCCTGATCGCTGATCAGGGCACTGCCTCCAGCCAGAGCACAAGCGCAATAGGCCAGTCCAGCATCATAGCCACAAGTGCCCTTTCAGCAAACAACTACATACAGGTTGCAGGAGCCGCAGGCAATGACGGCCGTATAGACGCCGGACTGATCTCAGAGGCCTCAACCGCAGCCTCCCTGGGCGGCACCGTCTCCATGAACGGTATGAACTATCTGAGCAATGGCGATCTCAATGATATCAGCTCCAATAACATAGGCGTGGCAGTAAACAGCCTGTACTCGGATTCCAACGGCGATCTTCAGAAGTTCGATCTAAATGCCATAAGCACAGACGCCAGCACCTACAAGAAGGATGTTTTGGAGACGACCAGCAACCTCGATACCCCAACAAGTACTCAGTCCTACGGCGCCAGAGCCGGCGCATTCAACTCCTATTCTCTGGGCGGCTGGAAATGGATGCAGGCAGATCCCCAGGTCCAGCTATATCTGAAGGCCGATTCAAACCTGCAGAGCATGGGGCTGGACGCATCCAAGGTGAGAGATGCCCTGGCTGCCGATGCCAGCATCTGGGATGCGACCACTTCACAGAAGCTCTTTGCCCAGAACAATCCTGTGATAATCGATTCCTCAAAGCAGACCGATACCAGAGACGGGTACAACGTTATCGCCTGGAAGAACTCGGGATTCAGCTCATCCAGCACCCTGGCACTCACACGGACATGGTATCAGAGCACCTTGAAGGACGGCAGCTATCCAGTGATTGAATCGGACATGAGCTTCAATATGGCAGACCGCTGGTCCACGAACGGCGATGGAAACTTCGATGTCCAGGCCGCGGCTCTCCATGAGATGGGCCACATCATTGGCTTGGACGATATATACAACAAGCCCGACCTGTCCCAGGACACCTGCCAGATAATGAACTACTACACCGGGGTCAGGCATAGCCTGGGCAATGGAGATATGGAAGGCGTCAGGGCCATGTACGGGCAGTGATCTAAACGCCAGCAGTGCTGGAAAGAGAAGCTTGACTGGAAGTGCGAGGGGATTTCCGGCCAAGCTTTGCTTTTTTCTGCGATGATGCGGAGATTCAAATAAAACCAAGCGCAGTGCGTCAGATAAGAACAGCCATAACATTCTGTGCCAGGCACTGACAAGCTGTGCTTCTTCGGCCGATGTGCGCCCCTGACCCGTATCCGCAAGGGACATGTTGGGAGAAGTGAAGTGGCATTCCCCACAGGGGAGAACGAATGCACTGTACAAACTGACTTATCGCCTGATGATATACCTTGTTACAAGGCAAAATGGCTCTGGATGGCCATTGATGGGCAGTTTATTTTTATATACCCGAACGATATGCTTCTATGGCTCTATATTCGGCGCACATGGACGTAGTAGGCAAAAATGAATTTTAGCCCCGACCATAGCCCCAAATAGGGGTTGGAATTGGCAAACCTGAACCTGTTTTAGAAAAAGAAGTCGGCAAAGATAACATCATTGTGGATGAGCCGAAGCAAATGATTAAGGATAAGACTGCTGAACTGGAAATCCGTATTGATGATACAGAAGGTAAGCAAAAACCTCTTCGTATCCTCTTGGCCGAAGATAACCCGGTTAACCAGAAAGTAACTTGGAGAATGCTGAAGAATATGGGGTATCTGGCAGAGGTCGTATCTAATGGCTCTGAAGTTCTCCAGGCCATTGAGCAGCGGCCCTACGATGTTATTCTGATGGATGTCACGATGCCTGAGATGGATGGGCTGGAAGCAACAAGGCGAATCAGACAACTCTTGCCACATGAAAAGCAACCCAAAATCATTGCCATAACAGCACTTGCATCACATGGTGATCGAGAGATGTGCCTTGATGCCGGTATGGATTATTACCTCAGTAAGCCCATACAACCTGAACAGCTGAGGAATGCATTGAAAGACATATATTAAATATCCTCGAAGTTTCGTCTTGGCGATCGATATCATTAGATCATATGGTTTCTAAGTGTTCTCCGCAGGCGCACTTTAGGGAGCACGGCGCCAGATGCTCAGCAGTTAATGCCCATTCAGAAAGCCGCACTGGCATTTCATTGATCAGCGCTATTTATCTGGCTCAGATGCATTGTGTTTCCTGAGAATGCACTTTAAGGGCAGTCAGAGCCAGACGTCCAGCTCCTGGCAGCCAAGATAGCCAGCACATCCATGCTGAAATAGTTTTTAAAAAAAGATATACACGGCCTAGAAGACCGTGTTTATCCACAGAGAGCCATCTCCGCCCCTGGCTCCAACCTTGATCAGGTTGCTGGCATCCAGAGTGGCGCTCGCATCTGATGTTATGTAGCCGCCCATGGGGTACCAGGCCGTGGTTCCAACGCTTGTGTCATATACATTGTCCCATAGAGAGCCGTCTCCGCCTCTGACGAAGTTGTGGATCAGCCTATCGGCATCAGCAAGAGGCTCGGGGTTGCCCTCGTATATAGCGCTTCCAGCACCTGCAGGCGATATAAAGCCTCCAAGGAAGACCCTGTCGAATGCGCCTGATGAGGTGAGGACCCTGGTATCTACCAGCTGGCCGTCGGCAGAGTTGCGGCCAAATACGTGGAGGATGTTGAAGTTGTTTGGATCCTGTATGGGCCTGGCGTCCGATGATAGCGACCCGCCCAGATACTTCCAGGACTGGACATAGACCGCCCCGTTCCATACCCCGTAGTTGTCCCATAGAGAGTTGTCGCCGCCCCTGGCGAAGACATGTATATTCTTCTGGGCATCGAATATGTCATAAGGATCCCCGTTTATGTAGCCGCCTAGGTTGCTCCATGTCCCGGTCATGGACCTCGTATCCAGGTCCCTCATGATAAGCGAGCCGTCTCCGCCTCTGGCCACTATCTTTAAGAAACCGTTTGTAACAGGCTCGAGTGCCGCAGCCGGGTCTGAGGTGATATAGCCTCCAAGGTTCTGCCAGTACTGGGTGAATGCTGCAGTATTGAAGACGTTATCTATCAGGTTCCCATTCTGGCTGCGGGCGAATGTGTGAATCCGTCCCTGCTGGTCCTTTATTGCAAATGGATCAGATGTCAGTGACTGGCCAAGGCCGTACCAGTTGCCGTTGATGTTGTCGTACAGGCTGGTATCTCCGCCCTGAACGAAGGCATGAACCCTGCCCTGGTTATCTTTTATCAGGCTTGGATCTGATATGGTGTAGCCTCCGAGCCCCTGCCAGACAGTATGGCCTGGAACCGGTCGCAGGTTGGCAGAGGTGGACTGGACATCTCCAGACAGATCATCTGCGGACGGCGTGATTCCAGCCTTGGCGGATAAATGTCCCGATGTGGATGGCGACTCCCATGCCACGTTCTTGGCATCGCCGCCGTCATTTGAGCTGGCATAGGCCAAAACGTCGCCGTCTGCAGCCATGTCCTGATCAGCGCTTGGCTCAGACCCGGTCCTGGCAGCCATGCTTGAGGCGAGCTGGCTGCTGGATGAGAGGTATGAGTAAGCATTCTTTTCATCAGTGGTGGCCTCTGCAGTAGAGTAGGCCTTGGAGGCATCGCTCACTGCATGCATATTTGCCAGAGCGTTTGCACTTGATGATGCAAATGTGACCATCTGGCCGCCCATAAACCCTAACCCATTGAGGCCGCCTGAGACCTTGGCAGACTCCTTGGGCGTGGCAGAGCTTCCATCTGCAAATCCCATCGCTCCATCTATTGCCGATGCCTGGTAGGCAGCCACAGCTCCATCCTGAGCTGTTGCCTTCTGCAATGAGGCCATGGCACCCGAAACGACGCCCGCTGATTGAGATGCTGACAGGGCGCCAGTGGATGTGTAGACTCCGACCTTGGACTCGCCCAGGGCGCTCACGCTCTGAGAGAAGCTCAGATCAGCTCCTGCTGCATAGGTGATTGCATTGGAGTTCAGCCCCGACTTGGAGTAGGCATTGCTTGATATCGATTGCCTGTCGTTTCCAGCAGTCCTGGATATGGAGTTGGCACCGCTCCCGGACACTGACTGGTCCTGGCGCATCCCGCCATCTTCAATGGCCACCTCATCGCTGAGGCTGGTAGACGCATCCAGAGAATAGCTATTGCTTAAAGACGCTGCACCCTCACTGCCGCCAGACACATAGTTCAGAGACATGGCGTAACAGGAGGACGAAAGGACGAACAGCAGTGCTGTGCACTTAATCAACTTGTATAGATTCATTTCCCGCTCCCCTTTGTTCGACTCTACATGCCCAGGCTCAGCATGCCTTCTGGCAAATGCAACTGGATTTGATGCCGGTCACAGATACATGCCCTGCCTGATCAGCACAAAGGCAAGAGCCGAGCTTTTGGAGATATATGGACCGCTCTGCAATCCAGGGACGGTTCATTCCGGACGGGCATCTCCCTTACTGGGCATTTCGGGTCCGTCAAATGATCAAATGGTTTTATCTCTAGAATAGTCTTGCATTGATACGATAAATAGTCATTGATGGATCACGGTCAAGAGGATGGCAGAGCGCACTGGAAAGAGAGATCCAATTAGAAAGAAGATTATGGCCTGAGATTTGCAATACACCGAAATGCTTTTACAATAGGTATCTTTAGTAAGGAGTCCATGAGCACGGCCAGGGAGTCTGTTTTGTAGCCAGCATCCTCAAGGAGGGTCGAAAATAAATGGAAGCTGTGAAGTATCGATAATAATTCCTGCGTACAATGAGAACAGGAAGATAGAGAGGGCCGCGCGCGCCGCATTAGCCGGGCTTTCAGAGATTGCGTCCACATATGAGGTGATCATAGCCGAGGACGGCAGCAGCGACGGCACCTACGAGACCGCTGTCAGACTGGCTGAGAGCGACCATCATATACGCCTGCTTCACTCCGGAGACCGTCAGGGCCGGGGCCAGGCTCTCAACGCTGCCATAAAGGCTGCCAGAGGTCGCGTCGTCTGCTACATAGATGCCGACCTGGCAACTGATATGTCCCATCTGGGCGATCTTGTGGACGCCATCCGCTGTGAGGGATATGATATTGCCACTGGATCCAGGCTGATGCCAGAGAGCGATACAGGCAGGTCCATTATCAGGTCGGCAGCGAGCATCAGCTACAATGCGCTTGTCAGGCTGATGCTGAGGTCTCGCCTTTACGATCACCAGTGCGGGTTTAAGGCGCTCAAAAGAGAGACCACAGCAGCAGTGCTGGACGAGATCAGGGACAACCACTGGTTCTGGGATACTGAGCTTTTGGTGAGGGGACAGCGCGCCGGCCTCAGGGCAAAAGAGATACCTGTGATCTGGAGAGCTGCGGACTCTACAAAAGTCAATGTGCTCAAAGACAGCTACAGCATGGGCTCGAAGACATTCAAGCTCTGGTGGGATCTGCTCAGGGATCATAAATGAAGGCCGAAGAATACGAAAAGATGTACCGCATAGAAGAGGCCAACTGGTGGTATAAAGGCCGAAGAGAGCTGGCAGTCGAGATCCTGTCCGGGATTAAGCAGGGATATAAGAAGCTCGATGTGCTCGACCTCGGGTGCGGGACCGGCCAAAACCTGATCTCATTTCAATCCTCTGGCGACTGTCGCTGCCACGGCATGGACATCTCAATGGAGGCGCTCAGGTTTTGCAGGTCAAGAGAGAACTTATCCCTGGCCCGGGGCAGCGGCGAGATGCTCCCCTTCAAGAGCAACGCCTTTGATGTGGTCTTTGCCCTGGACGTCATAGAGCATATAGAGGACCACAAGCGGGCCATGAAAGAGATATGCAGGATCCTGAGACCGGGAGGATTCCTGGTCCTGACAGTTCCAGCGTTTCAGTTCCTCTGGTCCGCCCATGACACTGCCAACCATCACAAGAGGAGATATACCAGGGCAGGGCTTATAAGAGACCTCGAGTCCAGCCACCTCTCAGTTGAGAAGAGCACATACTGGAACTTCTTTCTCTTCCCGGCAGTGGCATTATTCAGGCTGATCAGGAGGTCCGGCGAGGAGGCCAGCGCCAGAACAGATCTGCCTGACCCGCCAGGGGTGCTAAACAGCCTGCTCCTGAAGATGCTGAGGCTGGAAAAAGCCATGATACTCAGGGGAGTCACCCTCCCGGTAGGTGTGAGCATTCTCTGCGTCTGCAGAAATGGAGGGGATCATGAGAGAGGTTAAGAGGGTTAATATGTTCGCCTTAGGGCTACTGATTATCTGCATAGTGTTTGGCGCTTTGGGCCAGATATCCATGAAGAACGGCATGAACCATATGGATAAGATTGATGGCATAAAGGACCTCTTCAGCCTGAGCACTGTTGCAGGGATAATGACTAACCAGTACGTAGTGCTTGGACTGCTGCTCTACAGCCTCTCGGCATTCCTGTGGCTGGGAGCGCTCTCAACTCTGGACGTCAGCTTCATGTACCCGCTGCTGAGCCTTGCCTATGTGGTAACAGCCGGCATGGCATACCTATACCTTGGAGAGAGCGTATCCTTATTCAGGTGGGCAGGGATCGTCCTGGTGATAGCAGGATGCGTGCTCATAACCAGGAGCTGATTCTCCATTTGAAGATGCTCTCAGGGAGAAAAGGGAACCAGCGAAGGGATTACGTGAAGATGGACAGGCTGAGATCGTTTGTGATATCTGCGAGGAAGCCTATTTCACACCAGAGATCTCCAGAAAGATCGACCGGGCGATGAAGGATATCTATGCCTGGATGCTCCGGACCAGACAAGCAAAGGCTGGCGAAGTTGAGCTGAAGCTCAATGCATGAGCACGCTGCATGGGCCTTTGGGCAGGTCGAGATTCAAATTGAGAGCACGAATCTTAGGACGATCATAACGTTCTGGGCCAAGTACTGACTACTGGGCCTCTCAAGGCCTTGGTCCAAAATGCGTCCGCGGGAAACACTTACGTCGCTAGCAAACGCCTCATGATCTGTTCGATGGTGGATAGTACCCTTCTTGATGTACACTGAAAGTGCTTGTGTTAGTCAGTGGCAGTGAGTGACAATAAAGATCAATGAGATTGAAATGCTCTGGAAGCGCTTATCAGGTCCCAAACCCTATCAGAGATGCCATTCAGGAGCGCCTCATCATTCTCAGATATGGCCAGGTACTCTGCCTCTCTCGACACTCTTCCCAGGATCATGTCATCTCCTGTGAGCACATATTCTATGAACTGGATGTATCGCCTGGCAGCCTCCTCCGGGCTGTGCTCCCTCAGCACATAACTACGCGCATTTTGCCCCATGTTCCGCCTCAGCTGCTCATCCGATGTCAGGACCTTCATATACTCGACCAGCACGTCCTTCTCATAGGCATCCGGATCAAGCTTAAGACAGCACTCCCATGGAAGCTCTGAGAACCAGCCCACATTGGAGACTATCACCGCCTTTTGCATTGACATCAGGTTGAGGACGCTCCCGCTGGCCTCGCCTGCAGTCGGATATCTGAGGTTGATGCAAAAGTCCGCCATGGAGACATATGTCGAGATCCTGTCGGATGGAATATAGCCCGTCCGAAATACCGATCCCTCCAGGCCACCCAGACCTGCAATCAGCCCGTCTATCTCCATTGTATCGTCTCCTATCAGGAGCAGTGCCGCCTCTGGGCTGCCCTTTAAAAACTTCTTGAACGCCTCCAGGAGCACACGGTACCTCTTGTGGCTGGCTATGAACCCGAAGCTTGCAATTATGGGATGTTTGTCCTTGAGGCCGAGAGCCGCCTTCAGCTCATCGACCTCAGCGGATCCCTGATCGACGATCGCATCAGGCGCCACAAATGGGTGGTTGATCTTTGTTGCCAGAGACCCTACTCTCTCTTCCAGGACGGTCTCAATCCCGATATTGCTCTGACAGACCACTCCAAGGCTGTGATCCACGACCCTTCCAATGAGTGGATAATCAAACGCCTCATACTTTCCGGCGGCTATTGCCCTCCTCGCAACCTCGACGCCTCTTGGGCCGTAGCAGTGCGCAAACTCATCGATATATCTCTGGCCGTCATACTTGGCAAGAGATATGGCACCGAGAAAACCGTGAAGGTATATGTCGTGAAGGACAGTGACTCCAGGGTCCTTGAGAAGAGTATTGTAAATGAACTCGTGGAGGACGTTATTTCCCATATGGTAAAGGGCTATATCGTAGTCTCCCTTGGCCTGTTCATAATCGGTATAGCAGTGTATGCTGAAGTTCTCTTTCAGGTACCGGCTTGTAGGCTCAACGCCGGCATCTATGAAGAGGTCGATATCCGCATGCTTGGAGAGGTAGGGCAGAAGCTCCTTCTCAGTGAAGTTTGAGATGCCGGTCTTCTGAGGGCTCACTGGCGAGAAGTAGGCAAGCCTCATAGCAGCGGCTCCACCAGCCTTCTGACTGTATCATCCCAGGAAAGGTTCATCTCCATGATCTTTGAGCATCCCTCGACACCAAGCTTCTTGCTGGACCCCTCCTGACAGAGGAGGTCGATCTTTGCAGCTATCTTCTCTGGGGCCGGGTCTGCGATATATCCGTTTACTCCATCCTCCACGAACTCAAGTGCGCCTCCAGAGTCAGCCGTGGCGATGACAGGCTTCCTGGACAGGAATGCCTCCATTGTAATATACCCAAGATCTTCATCAAACGGCGGATAGACCACACCAAGGCATTTGGCATAGAGGTCGAGCAGCTCGTCATCAGAGACCCTTCCAAGAAACTCAATCCTATCTTCAACCTTCAGGTCCTTTGCCAGCTGCTTATACCGAGCCTCATCAGGGCCTGAGCCTGCGATCTTGAGCCTCACATCAGACCTGACATGCCTCATGCTCTCTATAGCCAGGTCCTGCCTCTTCAATGAGTCAAGCCTGCTTGGATAGAATAAATAGCTCTCATATCCCTCGCACCTGTACCGGCCCATGAGTGGTGGGGGATGATATACAGGATCGCTCTTTATGCTGTTGTACTTCAAGAGCCGGTTGGAGACGTTCCTTGAGATTGTGAAGACCTTCTTTGCATCATTTAGAGCCCGGTTGTCTATGGCATGGATCTTTTCCCTGACGATCTCCCCAGTCCTGCCGTATATTGCCAGGTCGTCATACTTGGTGTGAGCATTATCATAGGCAGACCTGTGCTGGTGAAGCAGCCAGACCACCTTGTTCTCGTGCCTCACTATATAAGAGGGGAACTTGGTGCCTATTATCCCATCGATCTTTATCCCGTTGCTCACAGACAGGTCAAGCAGCCTCCAGACCAGGCTGCCATTGATTACCTCTTCTGGCGGATACCATTTGAAGGGGACCTTGATATACTCCACCTCATAGCCGCTCTTTATCATCTCTCTGTACAGGTTATCGCAGAGAGCCTCGGCCCCGCCCCTCACAAAAGGTACCTGGACTGTGCACAGTGCTATCCTCATTCTATCCTCCGATGGACTGCTCGCCTGAGGCACTACGACTGCCTGCTCTGAGATAAAAGCGCATCAGCTCATCTCCTGCCTATGACTGCAAAGTCCTGCATGCCGAAGAGGAGGCCGTTGAGCTTATCGATATTGGAGTTGTAGGTCTCAAGTGCCTTTCTTTCACCATCAGACAGCCCTTCATAGGGGCTCACCTTGGCCAGGTTCCAGTCTTCAGGCACTGGGGAGAAGAACCTGGTATCGAGGTCTTTAAACCCTGCCGAGGCCAGAAGGAAGTTCAATGTATCCCAGTGCAGAGGCTTCTTGTGAGTGGGGTCCATGTAGAAGTACTTTGAGAAGGGCACAAGAGACTGCGGATTTAATGTCTCTATCACTATATAGCTGCCGGGCGCCATTTTTTTATGGCAGGCTGAGATGAGCCTCACCAGATAGTCGGGTTCCATGTGCTCAACCACCTGGTCCAGGAAGATGCCGTCAAAGCTTCCGTCGCCTGCTTTCTCAATATAGGAG
>DATMZB010000314.1:0-2361 GCA_035560655.1 Methanotrichaceae archaeon
GACGCCCTCGTCGCGCCTCTTCTCAGTATCAAATCCCATTGATCTAAAGAGGCTCAGCATCGGCTCATTCTCAACCAGAACTTCAGCCGTAAATCCCAGCAGGCCTCGCTTCTTGGCCAGCTGTGTGAGATAAGATAGGAGCTCACGGCCCACGCCCATCTTCTGGTACTCATCCTTCACCACCTGGGCGACCTCTGCAGTATGCAATCCCTCATTTATGTTATACTGTCCAATTCCTGCTATGGTCTCTTTATTATCGCCCTCTACTATGGCCAGGATCATCATGCTGCTTGCATAGTTCACCACCCCGAACTCCTGCAGCCTCTTATGGGGCATATCCATCCTGACAGACATGAACCTCTTGTACATGCTGTCATTGGAGAGCGCATAGAAGAAGTCCTTCATCAGGGGCTCATCTCCGATCTTCACTGGCCTCAGCAGGATATTGAGCCCGCTATTAGTGGTCCTGAACGTCTCCAGAGCCACAGGGTATACACCGTTAGGCCCAGGCACGAATGCCTGGTCTTTATAGATGAGCAACCGCTTCTTTGCCTCATCTATCAGCCACGGCCTGAACTTGGGATGGGCAATGGCTATCAGGTCCATGGCCCGCTCCCTGATATTATTGCCGTGGAGATAGGCTATGCCGTACTCAGTCACTACATAGTGGACGTCTCCCCGGGTCAGAGTGACTCCGGTCCCCTCCTGGAGCGACGGCACTATCCTCGAAATGGTATCGTTGACGGCCGTTGAGGGAAGCGCCAGTATGCTTTTGCCACCAGGCGCAAGCACTGCCCCCCTCATAAAATCCGCCTGGCCTCCTATTCCGAAGTAAAATTTTCCACCCAGGGATTCTGCTGTAGACTGGCCCGTCAGATCGACCTCAATGGCGCTGTTGATTGCAGTCATCAGCCTGTTCTTGGCAATCGTCAGGGGGTTGTTTACATAGTCGATGGTCTTGAACTCAACAGTTGGATTCTCATCCAGGAAATCATATGTATCCTTCCTGCCCATGCAGTAGGCGGCCACGGTCTTTCCAGTGTCGATGGACTTCTTGGTGTTATCCACCACGCCCCTCTTCATAAGATCGACGATGCCATCGCTCAAAAGCTCTGTATGCACCCCGAGGTGCTTCTTCTCGCCCAGGTAGGAGACAGCAGCATTGGGCACAATGCCATATCCGACCTGGATTGTGGACTCATCCTCAATGATCCGGGCTACATACCTGCCTATGGCCTGGATGATATCTCCCGGGTCTTCCACAGTGTACTCGAGCAATGGTTCGTCATGGGCAACTATGAAATCCACATCTTTGATATTTATGAACCCGTCACCCTGAGTGCGCGGCATATGGGAGTTGATCTGGACGGCGATCAGAGATGCCTTCTCGGTAGCCGCCTTTACTATATCTACGCTTATTCCAAGGCTCATATAGCCGTGCTTATCAGGAGGCGAGGTCTGAATTAAAGCCATATCTATTGGTATTATCTCCCTTCTAAAGAGGCCCGGAACCGCAGAGAGAGATATGGGCGTGTAATCTGCCGAACCTCTGTTGACAGCACTCCTCGTGCCGTCGCCTATGAAGAATGAGTCAAGCCTGAAGTTGTCCTGGAATTTTTCATCCGTATAAGGAGCCAGTCCAAGGGTCCATACGTGTACGATCTCAATGCCGAAGAAGGCCTTGGGCTTGCTCGAAACAAAGCTCATCAGGGCCGATACCAGGTGCTGAGGCTCGCCGCAGCCCGTGCCTATAAAGATCCTATCGCCGGCATGTAAGTGTCTGAAGATCTCTTCTTCAGATACGAACTTCTCTGGCCAGGCCTTCTTCAGATCATCCAAGAAACTGCTTTCCATTGCTTTTCCTGCCAATTCATTCAGTATAACAGGTCTGAGCATATTAATGCAGCGATCTCTGAGAAAATTTTATCTCTAAAAGGCGCACTGTCTGGGAGGCGATCACTTTTCATTGGACCCAATATGCAAGCTCTCGATGCCATCAAGGCCGTAGTATGCAGGATGAATTACTCTATCAGTCAATAGGAGAAAGAGGCCAGATAAGCCTGCAGAATCGAGGCGGTAGCCATGGAGAGACCCAATGATAGGCTCGGATCTGTTTGTCAACTTTACGGATATAGGCCGGTCTTGATTTTGGTTGCAGAAGTTGTGCAGTGTATCTAAGCTGCCGTTCTTGTACCAACAGGTGATCTTCATTTTTATCTAAAGGTGAGAGGATCTATATACTCATGTTGGTTGCGGATTATGCACAAATCCCGCTTGAGAATCAATAGGACGAAATCAAGAGTGGCAAGTCGTTCATGCATAACTTCTGATAAAATCTTAAAACCTGGCCATCCAGACAGC
>DATMZB010000315.1:0-5534 GCA_035560655.1 Methanotrichaceae archaeon
GACTTTGACCCCATGACAACTCTCTTTCCCATCCCTTTTAGCTTCTCTACCACAAAGAGGTCGAATATTACCTCACCGGCGTTGTCTGTCAGATAGAGTATCTTGTCAAAGCTCTTGAGCCGTTCTTGGACCTGGGGCAGATCGCCATTCAGCTTCTCATGTAGTATCTCCTCAAAGACCCTGCCAAATGTCTCGTTATCGAAGTTGTGCCCCTTGACCCCGAACTCCATGGAGTTGGCGGCAGCTGCAATCCTCACCAGGGCCTCCATCTTGTTCTCTGCCTCAGCATAGAGCTTCCTGGCCATTGGCAGGAGCTGCACCGCCAGGCTGTTGCTTCCGGCCTTGAGAACGAGGTAAGGATCAAAGTTTCCGCTTCGCCTCTTTATGATCCTCTCCCTCTCAGTTCCTACCAGCGCTGGAACGCCCCCCTTGTGCACGGCCATGAAATCTAAAAGCTCCTCCATGGCTGCCCTCTTCTCCTCATCAGAGCCGAATACCAGGTCGCACTCGAACTTGGCTCTGTCCATGATGCAGCTGTAGCAGTTAGAGGCCATCTTCAAGACGGCCACCTTCCAGCGAGCACCCTGATCACATCCGGAATGACCTGCTTTGCCACATCTATATTCGATCCGCCGCTGAGCACGAAGACCAGGCCCTTTTCTCCGACTGCCTCTTTAATCATGATGGCCATCCTGGGATAGGCATTGAATGCCAGGTTGAACCCGCCGTAATCGTCCTGGTGCGAGTCATGGCCGAAGATTACAAAGCAGATCTGGTAATCGAAGTCCTTTGCAAGCTCAAGTGCGCTTTTAAGCTCGTTTAAGAACCTGACGTCATCGGCTCCAAAGCCTATGCCTATGTCATAGTTGTTCTTCTCAGGGTCGTGCTTCATGCCCGTGCCGCTGTGGAAGTTGATGTGGAACACGTTTGTGTCCTCACCAAAAAAGTCCCTTGTTCCATCCCCAAAGTGCGGATCGACATCTATTACCAGGAACCTCTCCAGGCCCAGATCTTCCCTGAGGTTGTGGATGGTTATGGCCACGTCATTGAAGTAGCAGAACCCCCAGCAGCTTCCCCTGGAGGCGTGGTGGCCCGCAGTGCCTGTATAGGCAAAGGCGTTCTCTGACTGGCCAGTGGCCACCAGGTCGGCAGCCATCATCACGCTTCCTGCTGAGAGCAGGGCCACGTCCCTGTACGGGTCAGTGCTCATGTTCAGCATGTGGTTCTCTGTATGGCACTGTGCAGCCAGGCTTTCAGGCGCAGGCTCTGGCTTGTATACCATGACATTGTCTCCGTCTATGAGGCCTGTCTCTACCACTGCCTCGTATGACGGCCTGATCCTGTCTTTTAGAACGCTGAAGCCCTCTCTGGCAAAATCCTCATGATAGGTAATGGCGACTTTCATCTTTTGGCACCTTTAAATCTAAATCTCAGTGATCTTTGGATACCTCTCAAGGAGCATTCCCTCTACAACTATTGGCATGGCTCTCTTTGCGTCTTTCACGGCACGGTCCAGATCAGATCCTGTGCTGGAGCATATGGACATCAGAGGCTCGCCCTTCTTTACGATCTCGCCCATCTTCTTGTGGATGATGACCCCTGCCTTCTTATCTGCGGGCGCTCCGGCCATCCTTGCGATCTCAACTATTCTCTTGTTATAGAAGGCCACAATGTACCCTCCGGATGGCGCCAGTATATCATCGCAGTTATCTCCAACCTCAATCTCCTCTGCCTTGACATTGGGGTTGCCGCCCTGGGCCTCTATGATCTCCATCATCTTCTTGTGGGCACGGCCGGATGTGAGTATCTCATCTGCAGCCTTGTATCCCTCTCCCTTGCCTGCAACGCCTCCCATCTCAAGCAGAATTCCTGCCAGGGCCAGGCTCTTCTCCTTCAGGCTGTTGGGCCCGCCCTTGCCCTCCAGCAGAGTTAGAGCTTCTTTGACCTCCAGGGCGGGACCCACAGTCCTTCCAATGGGCGATCCTCCAAAGGTCATGGCGCACTCCATTCTAATTCCCAGACGCTCGCCAAGATCAATGAGGTCCTTGGCTAGAGACCGGCCATCTGCGGGAGTGGCCAGCTTTGTGCCCGGACCTACTGGCATGTCCACAACCACTGCATCTGCTCCAACGGCGCCCTTCTTGGCCATGATAGAGGCCAGCATCTGGCTGTATGGGTCTATGGAGAGTGCATACTCGGCACGGATGAGCTTGTCATCAGCGGGGGCGATATTGGTGGCTCCTCCCCAGACAATGACCCCGCCAACGTGCTCTGTGAGCTCCTTGATCTCCTCAGCGCTGAACTCTACGGGGGCCAGTATCTCCATCAGGTCTGCGGTGCCGCCTGCGCCGGTTATGGCCCTTGAGCTGGTCTTTGGTATTAGAAGGCCCGCAGCTGCTACCACTGGCACTACTATTAGAGAGACCTTGTTTCCGGGCACGCCGCCTATGCTGTGCTTATCCATCACTGGATGGGTATCAAAGCGTATTCTGTCTCCGGTCTCTATCATGGCTTTGGTGAGCCACTCGGTCTCCTGAGCATCCATATTTTGAATATAAGAGGTGGTGATGTATGCAGAAAGCTCCACATCGCTGAGGTTATTATCAACTATATCCTGGACTATGGTTCTTATCTGATCCTCGTTT
The DNA here is from genome assembly GCA_035560655.1 of Methanotrichaceae archaeon. Lineage (GTDB taxonomy): Archaea > Halobacteriota > Methanosarcinia > Methanotrichales > Methanotrichaceae > DATMZB01. The sequence goes on from DATMZB010000315.1 coordinate 2,646, forward strand.
AGCTTCTGCTTATCCATCAGCATCTTGATGTAGCAGAGAGAGGCGGGCCTTGGCGCATGCAGGACTTCTACAGACTTGGCGCTCCTGAGCTCTTTGAGCGCCTCGGTGAATATCCCTATCTCGCCTGGCTTGACCATCTGGGTGGTGGTATCCAGAAGGGCCGTAATGGCAGCCCCTTTGGTTCTCACCCTGACCCTGTCACCGGCATTGAGCCCTCTTTCTCTGGCATCGGCCAGGTTGAGCATGACCTTGTGCTGTCCTATATCGATATCAAAGGGATGAACTTCCAACATAAGAAGGACCTCGGTATTAGAATAACTGGTTAGCTTAAAGGTTTAGCTGCTCTGGAGCAGAGTCAAAGATCTTATCCATTCGCCCCGGGCCTCGCGGGTGGTCCCGACCACCATCCTCTGTCCCTGTTCTGTCTCCTCTATAACCCCTGATGCCTCAATGGTCTCTCCTGGCAAGGCCTGGCCTGCATAGGTATGGGAGAAGCAGTAAATCTCCTCCACAGGGCCATCAAGCCTGTATATGGCAGGGCTGTCAAAGGCATAGTCAGCCTCAAGGACCTTGGCCTCAATCTTTTTCCTGCCAAGGACTCGAGAAGGCAGGCGCGGCTCTATCCTATCTATCTGGGGCCAGTCCCTTGTGAAGAGCAGATCGAAGTAGGTGCCTTCCACCACACCGCGATTGCCCTTCCTCCTCTCATGGACCATGAACTCCTGGAAGCTTATCTCGGGCTTCCTCTTGGCATAGATCTTCTTCCACATGGTTTCATCCAAGTCCTCTATCCTTCCCTGGGCCTTGGCCCGGTCCAGGAGATCTCTGGCCTTCCACCAGTAAGGGCCGTAGACCACAAAATCGATATCAGATGTGGGGCCGTTTAAGCCCATGAGCATTGAGCCTGTGATTCCCATCTGATCCATGGGTATTCCGCCTTGTGCCAGAAGATCAGCGATCTTTCTAACCCTGGCATCCTTTGCAGCCACGTCGGGCAGCTTTTCTTCTGGCCTGTAGAATTTTAAAACATCATTCTCCGGCACTGTGTGCAGGTCGCGAAGGTACTCAGGCCTGTTTTTTCTGAGGAAATCAAATGAATCATCAAAGTCCAGCTTGCGGTACCTCACACCTCCTGTTGCCCTCTCTCCTGCAGGATCAGGAACGTACCTTAGCAGGCACCTTATGCCTTCAGGATGTTGATAGTCAGCAACCGCAAATATCCAGCCGTCTCTGGTCTGTAGGAAATCCCTTATTCGGGCCTTCATCATATCGCCTTTAAGACCTTCTCAAGGCCTGCGCCCTGCCTTAATATCTTTCGCGCGGATATGTCGACCAGGGTGGAGGGCATGGCCAACCGGGACCTTCCCCCATCCAGGACCATGTCGGCTCTTCTGGCCAGTTCAGGATCGACCTCTTCGGCGCTGGCAGGTGATGGCTTGCCGGATATGTTGGCGCTTGTGGAGGTTATTGGACCTGCCAGGCTTATCAGCTCCAGGGCCATCTCATGGTCTGGATACCTTATTCCCACATAGGGGGACCCCGCAGTCAATACATCTGGAACTGAGCTCGACTTCCTGACGAGCACAGATACAGGACCTGGCAGGAGTTTTCTTACCAGGTCCATCTCGGGCTCGGATAACAGGGCTACCTCTTCCAGCATCTCAAAGCTGGACACGGCCACGAATATGGGCCTGGATATAGCCCTCTCCTTGATCTCAAAGACCCTCAATATGGCCCTTTCATCAAGAGCCGAGGCCCCGATTCCATAAACCGTCTCAGTTGGGTATACAACTGCCCCGCCCCGGCGTATTATGCGGGCGGCCTCGGCTATCATCTTGATCATTTCCTTTTGATATTGGCTATATCTCCAAGTGTGAGGCCCTTGGCTCCGCCTGTGGCCTTGACCCTGGCATCGGTGACCTCATCTGTGAGCTTGATTCCAAGTTCTCTCTCCAGCTTCTTTCTAACTGAATCTTCAGGCAATATCTCCTGGCGCTCTATCTTTCTCAGAAGCGCAGACTTCTCCTTTATCCTCATCCCCAGCTTCTCTGGTGTCAGACCCTCTCTCTCCCTGGCTTCTTTGATGATTCGGCCATATTCAGGCACTATCTCTACCAGATCTTTGAACTGGTCGCGAGGTTTCGGCCTGCTGGCCGTGAAGGCCCGTTCCACAGGAACTATCTTTCTGGGGACAGGCGACCATTTATCTGCTGCTTTCCCGAAGCGTGCACAGCCTTTGCATACATCGAGCGTTGAGCGATCAATCACTATTCTGTTTGGGCTTCCCTCTATCTCCGCACCGCATATCTCACACTGCATCTCGCTCATCTCGGAAAAGTTTTATAGCGTCGGAGGTTAATAAGCTTTGTAGATATGAGTATTGGTGAAGGCATGAACGAGTCGCAGGCCGGCGCAGATTTCTCGCGCTACATCCTGGACCGCATGCGCCAGCTGGAAGAGCGCAACCTGGCCTTGCGAGAGCAGAAAGACCGAGTCGAAGGTGAAAAGCGCGTCATAGAGAACCAAAAGCTCAAGTTCGAGAGGGAGGCGAGGAAGCTTCGATCCGAGCTTGAAAGACTTCGCGTCGGTCCGATGATAGTGGGAACTGTAGTCGATGTCCTGGACGAGAGCAGAGTTATAGTGAAAAGCAGTACCGGACCACGGTTTGTTGTCAATTTATCCCAGTTCATAGAAGAGGAGCTGAAGCCCGGCATTCAGGTCGGATTAAACCAGCAGTCCTTTGCAGTGATGTGCGTCCTGCCGTCTCCGCGGGACCCTGCGGTCTTCGGAATGGAGATCGAAGAAGCTCCTGATATCCAGTTCGCCCAGATAGGCGGCCTCGACTCCCAGGTGTCCGAGATCAGGGAGATAGTTGAGCTGCCTTTGAAG
>DATMZB010000316.1:0-2311 GCA_035560655.1 Methanotrichaceae archaeon
CCAAGGGCACGGTCATTGATATCGTGAGCGGAGTTACCAGGGGCTCCACCTGCACCAGGGTCAAGCTAAACACCCTGGCCAAGGTCTTAAACAAGCACCTGGCAGAGATAAATGCAGAGGAGAAGGCTGCAAATAAATGAAGTTCGTTGTTCTCCTGGGCGATGGGATGGCAGACCACCCCATCAAGTCTCTGGGCGGAAAGACGCCGCTCCAGGTCGCCCGCAAACCCAACATGGACATGATTGCAAGGGATGGCAAAAACGGCCTTGCAGCCACAGTCCCCGAGGGAAAGCCTCCTGGCAGCGATGTGGCCAACCTCTCTGTCATGGGCTATGACCCAAATATCTACTACTCAGGCCGTGCTCCCCTGGAGGCGGCATCAATGGGCGTCCACCTGGCCGGGGATGACATAGCCTTCAGATGCAACCTTGTAACGGTGAACAACGGCATCATGGTCGACTACAGTGCAGGCCACATCACAAGCGATGAAGCAAGAGAGCTCATAAGGTCAGTACAGCCCTTGATGCCTGCAAAAAGGCTCTATCCAGGAGTAAGCTACCGCCATCTTCTCGTTCTTAAGGCCGGCGCTGAGGCCGTCTGCGCACCGCCGCACGACATAACCGATCGGCCCATTGATGATTATCTGCCAAGGGGCAAAGATTCTGATCTGCTCAGAGCGCTCATGGAGTCTGCCAAGCCCATACTGGCGACACACCCTATCAACATCAAAAGGATCGCTGAGGGAAAGAGGCCTGCCAATATGATCTGGCTCTGGGGCCAGGGGCCGGCACCTTCAATGCCCACATACAAGGAGAAATTCGATCTGAGTGGGGCCATGATCTCTGCAGTTGATCTTCTCAAGGGACTGGGGATTTATGCAGGGCTGGAGGTCATCAACGTCCCGGGGGCTGATGGGACAATAGACACCAACTACCAGGGAAAGGTAGATGCGGCGCTGGATGCCCTCCGACGGGTGGACTTCGTTTACCTGCACGTTGAGGCCCCGGATGAGGAGGGGCACGAGGGCCACCTGGAAAAGAAGATCAAGGCCATAGAGCTCTTTGATCAGAAGGTGGTGGGGCCGGTAGTGGAGGGGCTGAAGAAGTCCGACTATGAGTGGCGTGTATGTTTGATGCCTGATCATCCTACGCCCATTGATGTCAGGACCCATACAAGGGAGCCGGTGCCATTTGCAATCTTGGGCAGCGGAATTGAGGCCGATGGGGTGAAGAGCTTTGATGAAGCTTCTGCCGGGCAGGGCGGGTATGGGCAGGTTGTGGGGTGGAAGCTGATGGAGATGCTGATTGGATAGGCATTTCCAATTCTCTATCACCCCCTTAATCGAGAGAGGATCTAGCGAGATCCTTTTCAGCATATAATTTCGTTATCGCTTCGAGAGGTCATCTACATACAGTTCAATTTGTTTTCTCAATTATCCCACCCATCAATCTTCCTTAAAATTGAATAAGAGATCTTATCAGCATGCCTAAGATTATGCTTTATTCGCCTGATTAGGAAAAATTCTTGTAGATTAACCTTCATCCATTGTTTGAATAAGGAGCATACCTTATGTCCGAGTTCGAATCAACCCAGATACGAGAAGCCGCAAGGAGCATGGACCCAGCTCAAAAGGCGATATACTATGAACAGAAACAGAAGAACCCTGGGCTGGCAGCCGTAGCCAGTTTCCTCATCCCCGGCCTGGGACAGATCTGGCTTGGAAAGATCGGAACGGGCATCCTCATCTTCCTGCTGTGCTGGTTGCTGATCCCCTGGCTTTACGGCATCTATGATGCATATAAGACTGCCAAGAATTATAATGCTGAGTTGTATCAATTGATATACAGGTATTGAGCTTTACACCATAATCGGTCGAAGCCTGAGGACTATAATACGTATGTCCTGCAGGCCGAATTCTTCTTTTCAGGTACGCCCGGGACCAGCAAAGCACACTTAAACAGGGGATGCGTAGAACCTGCGATGAAAGGCATGAGACGTCTTATGCTCACCATATTTCTGCTCATGGCTGTGGCGGCTCTGACATGCAGCCATGCTCAAGTAAAGCTCAACGGCTCAGATGGGATGGCATTGCTGAAGACACTGACCAGCAGCGCACCCAATCTGGCCAATAGCTCTCCAGTTCTCGCCAACAGCTCGCCAAACCTTGCAGTATCAAACAAAACCTCTGGCGACCTGTGGTCATGGGGCTCCAGACCTCATCCACCGCCGGAGTCCCAGACTGAGGTCGATTATCTCAACGACTCTGATATAACTGGTGGCATTATTTAACTTAAAGGATCAGTATATCTGA
>DATMZB010000317.1:0-3065 GCA_035560655.1 Methanotrichaceae archaeon
CAGACCAGCACTCCGCCGCTGGGACCCGATCTGACGTTTCCTGCTATCTCCCAGGAATAGTTGCCTTCTGTTTTATTTACCATCATGAACTTATACGTCACAGATTCTCTATCCCCAGCTCTGTTCAGGCTCAGAGGTCCTGTGACTCCAGAGAATCTGCTGGCAATATTGATCAGCGCCCCGTTGAGCTGAGATGGATTCTCAGGTCCGGCCAGAATCATGGATTCGGTTGCAATCCACAGTGCATCATAAGATGCCATGGCATAGCCGTCGGGCATGAACCCGGTCTTCTGTGTGATAGCCTCGGTCACATGCTCGTAATCGCTCATATTCTTGACGATCAGCTGTGCTGGCATGACCCCATAGATTGGACAGACTAGGCCCGTCTCAGAGGCGAACTCTGCAGCAGTGGCGTTCTCAACCAAGCCTATGGAGCTCGCTATTCCATCAGATCCAAACCATCTCACAGATGATAGCACTGGGTCTCTGGAAGCTAGAGCCATCAAAGAAACAGCCTCATCAAAAGATACCAGATATACTCCAACCCTGTCAGAGCCATATCTAACCTTGCTATCCTTTACAAGATCGCTGAGTATCCTGGCCTCTGATGAGAAGTTCGTTCCTGGGTCATAGACCACGCCTTTCACAACCTCCCCGCCTCCTGCCTCAAAGTTCTTGCTGGTCGCATCGAGCAGGCCCTCTCCCCAGACATCTCCTCTGACTATGGGGACTATTGCGCTGATATTCTCCAGCCTCAGCAGCTCTGCCATGGCTTTGCCCTGGTTGGAATCATCCGGAACAAGCCTGATTATGTTATCTCCCGGAATGGCCAGGGAAGGAGCTGTGCTTGCAGTTCCAATCACTATTATTCCGTTTGCATCTGCATAATCCCTGATGGCCTCCAGCTCAGAGCTGGAGGTTGCGGCTATCACCAGGCGCATTCCGTTCTTATTCATCTTCTCCAGCTTCATTAGCGCAGTTGCAGGATCTGTCGCAGTATCCTCTGCTGTCAGGTTGACCCTCCACTTAGAGCCGATGCTTTCCAGGAAGCCGTTCATGTCATCCTTGGCGATCTCCAGCCCGGCTTTTGATGCTGCGCCCTGCGACCCCCAGTCCCCTGTCATTGGTATGAGCGCGCCCAGCGTGATCTCACTGGGCTCTGAGACCGCTCCATATCCGATATTGATCGCAGTTATGATGCAGATCAGACTGGCTATAATCAGATAAGACCTCATTCCTATACCTCCGCCATCTATTGAATACTTTGAAGCTTGCTGTGGTGAGGCAAAGGACATATAACTTATGTCTCGTCAGCATCTTTCTAACCAGCTCTGATAATATTAACCCTTTTGGAGCAGAGGCCGTGATGGAGTTTCTGGCTGCTTTTGGCTTCGCTTGATGAATTGCGGCCATGTGGCCAGATTCCGCTACCTCACCTACTCCGACAGAGCATCGTTTAAATCCTTCAAGATCTCTCCCAGCTCCTGGCCAAACAGCTTGTAAGCCCTCAGCGATCTTGCTGTCCTGTCCGAAGATCCCTGATCAAAACTCCATTGTTCAGACTGTACTTCGAAATGGTATAGATGATATGCCAGTCTGCGGCTTTTAGAAGGTCGTCGATCTTCTGACGTGCTGATTCCTCTGACGCCATCGGATTTATCCGTTACTAGCCATCCTTATTAATAGTGTATCCCCTTTGAAGAAAAGCATGCTCATCCTGAGTGCAGATGACGTTCGCCAGGCCCTCCCCACGAGCCAGGCAATAGACTCCATGAAGAGAGCCTTTGCAGCATTATCCTCAGGCAGGGCCAGAGTGCCTCTGAGGTCGAATCTTGAGATCGACTTGCATACGGGCACCAGCCTCTTCATGCCCGTTTTCGTAGAGGATGAGGAAGACATGGCTCTGGCAGTCATGGCCGTATCAGTCTTCCCAGGCAACGCCAGATCTGGCATCCCGGTAGTGAACGCGGCGGTATTGGTGCTTGATCCATCCACAGGCCGGACCGTGACACTGATGGAGGGCGGGTCTCTTACAGCCATCCGCACAGGCGCAGCCTCAGGTGCTGCCACAGACCTGCTATCAAGGAAGAACAGCCATGTGGCAGCAATAATTGGCGCCGGTACCCAGGGACGCACCCAGCTTGAGGCGGTGTGCACAATCCGCAGCATTTCCACCTGCTGGATATATGATATCGATGCCGCCAGGGCCTAGGATTTCATATCCGAGATGAAACGCAGGAGTGGCCCTGTGCCACCGGACCTTCGCCTGGCCAAAGCCCCGGCCAGGCAGTGTCTGAAGCTGATATCATCTGCACTGCGACCACATCGGCGCAGCCGGTCTTCAATGATGCCGACCTGCAGTCGGGCGTACACATAAACGGGATCGGATCTTACACCCCTGAGACGAGCGAGGTGCCGCCGGAGACCGTGGCCCGAGCCACTGTTGTGGTAGACTCGAGGGAGGCCGCCCTGGCAGAGGTCGGAGACCTGATAAGGCCGATCCTCCAAGGCCGATTTTGGCCTGAACGAATACATGCAGAGCTGGGGGAGATAGTTCTGGATATGAAGCCCGGACGAGGGCATGGGGACGGGCTGACTTTCTTCAAGTCCGTGGGCGTGGCGGCTCAGGACGCATCTGCCGCCAGCCTAGCTCTTAAAAACGCCATGGATATGGGCTTGGGATAGGAGGTGGCCTGGTAGATCGCCAGGTGAAAAGGTAGGCACGCCCGAGGGATCAGGGCGAACTTGGAAATATCACTTGTTTAAGGGATGTACTTACAGTCAAAGCCTAAAGATTTATACTTAGAACTGCGGCTTTGGGACAGACGATACCAAAAAAAGAAGGCGGAGGGAGGAGGCAGTCACTTGCTTCCTTTATCCTCACATTATTCTCCTGAAGGTGGCGCTCAATCCTGAGTGCTTGAACTCCATGACCATATCCATCTTCAAGCTCTCTACCTCGCCCTGGGAGTTAAGCTGGAAGGTGGCGAACCGGTTCTTGCAGAATATCCCTGGCAGATCTGGAATAGATTCGAGGAATGTATCCCTGCTCCAGGGTACCAGGG